>JACREZ010000003.1 GCA_016212665.1 Ignavibacteriota bacterium | reverse complement strand
TTTTTATATTTTTTCATTGGCGTATCTCCTTAGGTTATTAAGTTGTAGTGAATTTATTTTCCTAAGATACAGATACGCCGCTTTTTTTTCAATCTGGTTTTTCTACCCTAAATATTTACACACCTTTTGAATATAACTCAATATAACTGACGAAAGAGAAGTGTATTGTAATATTATTTTTTAAGTTATAAATATACAGACACATCAAATTATTTTTAACAATTATTAGATTTCAAGTACAGATAAAGCAGAGATTGATAATGAAAATTATAGATAGTGTTAAGAAATATTTAGGAATCAAGGAATATAAACTGCCAGAGCGTAACTTAGATGATCTTAAGCAAATGGTTAAAATTGTTTTCATTGATGATAAATCTTTTAAGGTCGTGGACATTTTGAAAAAGGCAGGGTGGACGAATACTTCTTGGTTAAAAGATATTCATTCACTTGATTTTCCTGAGATAGTAGAAGCACATATTGTTTTTGTAGATATTCAGGGCGTTGGTCAACGACTTGGATTCAGGGATGAAGGACTTGGCCTTATTTCCGCGCTTCGACAAAAATTTCCTTTTAAGAAACTTGTCGTTTACTCTGCAGAACGTACTGGTGATAGATTTCATCAAGGATTTTCTGCTGCAGATGCTCGAATACACAAAAATGCTGACCCATTTGAATTCCAGTCCTTGGTTGAGCAGTTTAGTAGAGAAGCATTTTCATTAACAGAATGTGTGGCACGTTTACAAAAAGTGTTAAAAAATGATTTTGGAGTTTATCTTACCGAAGACCAAGTTATCAAGAATATGACAGCAATATATAAAAATGGCGATCTGTCTTCAGCTTCAATAGGAAATATTTTTAATGTGAGTAACGCAATATCCTTGGCAAAAATTATTTCTCTTTTTTTAACGGGTAAAGCTTAAATGAAAACCGGCTATTGGTTCAAAGCATCAAAAGATGACTTCGGAATTACTAATCTTCCGGAGAATTGCAGTAATTGTATTAGAATATGTGAAACTGATAATGAAGTCATTGAATGTCTTCATTTTGCGGAAACTAGACGTCGTGGAATGTCTACTATAGCGCGCGGTAAAATGTACATTTGTACAAATGAGGCAATTGCCTCTAAGAGACTTTTTCGCGAACAACAGGCAGTTCTTCGCGAATTGCTACCCATGCTCGATCAACATCGTAGTCAACTTACAGCATCTTTTCAGGAATCTATCAGAAGAATAGCACATAACCTCATAACATTAAATGCAGAATCAATACAAGCAATTTATTCTGCTATTCCTCAGGAAGAATTTTCCCAGCCTGATCGAAATTCTTTAATTGAACATATCACGAGAAAAGTACAAATAGATCCAAAATCTTTTGCACTACTTATTTTAGATTTAATCAAGAATGAACGACTTGTTAAAACTGAATTTTCTGTCTATTCTAAACTCTATGAAAATGAACCGCCTGAAAAACGACCTTACAATATACACAAGATACTTATGTTAGTTTTAAACACCTTCTGGGATGATTTCAACGATATTGGTGTAAATTTTCGTGTCGGCAACTGTATCTATAAAGTAAATGTCGATTATGAATGTATTGCTGCCTCGTTTGTTCATATCCTTCAGAATGCAACCAAATATATTTTACCTAATTCAGTCCTAAATATTTCTTTTACCAAACACAGTTCTCGAATAACGATATCATTTAGTATGACAAGCCTTAGAATTGAACCAGAAGAGGAACAATCTATTTTTTCTGAGGGCTATTCTGGCATCAATCCACAAAAAATTGGTAAAGCTGGCAGAGGTCTTGGACTTCCATCAGTAAAAAAACTCCTCGCCTTGTGCGATGGACAAATCACACTTCGAAGAGAACAAAGTACGGCTGCACGTATAAATCATCTTGGTTTACCATATGATATTAACATTTTCGATATTATTTTGCCAGCTTATGATAATTGATAGTGGAAGTACATCCTAACATCAATAATTTCTTTTTTCTCGTACGACAGGGAGCTTTTACCCGGCTGTCATGGTCCCACCATAACAGAACACTTTACAACAAGGTCACGAATTGGTTCGTGACCTCCGAGTAAAATGTTCCAAATCGTGCAAAAATCAAAATATTCATCAGTTGACCACTTCCAAACCTCAGTTATCTATTTCCAATCAGCCGTTAAATGCCTCCGTTCCAGAGGAATTGCCTTCCGTAGGTTCGACGGCAATTTCCGCCCTATAGTTACCGGTTTCCGAAGGATAGTTAGCGATTTCCGAAGCATAGTAAGCGATTTCTAAAGGATAGTAAGCGATTTCCGAAAGATAGTTAACGATTTCCGACGTCGGAAATGCGTATTTACTCCATTTTGAGGCATTACGAGGTATGTAACTCATAAAACTGTGCATCGGAATGAAGTAATTGTTTAACGGAAAGCCTCATCTCAAATTAATTTAATGATAATAAATGAAGTGAAAACAAAATAACGGATTGACTGACTCTATACATGCGGCCTCCACAAGATAAGCGATGTCGAGTAATGGATTTATTCCAATGCTCTGGTACAAACGCTCTTTTTTCTGGTCCCCGCGATCCACTTCACATTTAGGTCACGGAGTGGTCCGTGACCTCCCAGCCAACCCCTCTCAAGAGGGAAATTATTTGTTCTTGCCCTCCTTAAACCTTTTCCATACATTTCCATCTAAATAATAGCAAATACACAAGTGCGACTCACTTTCTGTTGAATGAATCAAGAAAGTCATCACCAAATAATGCCACAGTGGTAAGTGAGTCGCACATGAACGAACAGATGGAATGAGTCAACACACAGACGCAGAGTTAATCGCCGAGTTCAAAGCCGGAAACATCAATGGCTTCAATGAACTTGTACGTCGCTACCAAAAGAAAATCTATTGGATAGCGAGGCGTATTGTTGGCTCGCATGAGGAAGCCGACGATGTGACTCAGGATGTGTTTGTGAAGGTCTATGAAAAGTTAAAAGACTTTCGAGGTGATTCTGAGTTTTATACGTGGGTGTATAGAATTACCGTCAATACTTCATTCACGCTAACGAGCAAACGAAAATTCAAAGACCTGTTTCAGTACAACGAAGTTGAAGACCGTGTTGATATCGAACAAGAAGCAGACAAGGCATTACTGCAAAAGGAATATCAATCACTCCTTGAATCGGCAATTGCTGAGTTGCCTACTCAACAGAAAGCGGTCTTCCAGTTACGCTACTTCGACGAATTGCCCTATCAGGAAATAGCAAAGATTATGAACCGCTCCGAAGGAGCAGTGAAAGCCAATTATTTTTTCGCATTGAATAAAATTAAAACCAATATGCAAAAGGAGTATCAATTATGAAATGCTCTGATGTAGAAATATTACTTCCCGATTATGTGGTGAACAAATTATCGAACGGACAATATTCGGGAGTCCAATCGCATTTGGAAAACTGCCCGGTTTGCAGAAGTACCGCAAATGAATTTTCCTACCTGTTAGTCGGAATGAAAAAATTTAGACCAAAGGAACCGTCGGAATTATATTTCTCGACAATACTGCCGAGAGTTCATCAACGACTTGAAGCAAAGCAGAAACAATTTCAAATCCCGGAGTATCTATTTCGTTTCATCATGCCTGTTGCAATGACAGTGGTGCTTGTGATGTTTGCGGTTAACTATCAACCCTCTCCGAACGTGAATATTGTGAAAGAAACTGAGATGCAATCCTTGGAAAGTGTTTTAAGCCTTGAAGTTGATGCAACGACTGAAACAATCACCCAAGACGATAGAAGCGTGATAGCAGAAATTTTAGCAGAGGTAACTGAGGACATTCCGTTTACTGAAGATGAGACTGAATCGCTCCTCACTTCGATGGACGAATCAGATGCCTCACAATTGTTTGCTTTGCTGGAACAACCGGCGCATTCCGAACAACGATAATGATTTTTTTACTTGAAAGGATAGAACAATGAAATTACTTAATTCATTATTTATTGCAACACTCTTAACAATAACCTGCTCATTTTCTCAACCCGGTGGTCCGGGTTACGGACACGGGCAAATGCGGGAAGGTCCGCCACCTGAACGCCTTGAACGATTCAAGAAAATGAGGTTGATAGAAGTTCTGAAATTGAATGAAGAAGAATCAATCAGGTTCTTTGCTAAACAAAGCGCACATGAAGAAATCGCCCGTGATATTATGAAAGAACGGGATAAAGCGTTGGATGATTTGCAGGAACTTCTCACCGAGGAGAACATGAAAGATGTACCTAAACTTGTTGATGTTATTGAAACAAGCGATGAGAAACTGTTCCGTGAGCGGGAACGGTTTCGTGATGAAGTGAAGAAACTGCTTTCACCTGAGAAGTTTGCAAAATTCCTCCTCTTTGAACGTGACTTTAATAAGCAGGTTCGGGGTGCAATGAAGGACATTTATGAAGGAAAGCGTGAGCGATGGAGAGGCGGGCGGGATGATAATTGACAATGCAAAAGTCAAAATGAAAAATTATAAATACCCAGCATCTTTTTACTGAAGCGGTCGTCTCAAAAGCGTCATATTGTAGAGTCCGATTCGTAATCGGACGAAAATTTATGACAAATTCTACAAAATTCGTTAAGTCAATTTGCGAAATGGACTCTACCAACCCCTTTTGAGACAACCCCTTTTTTGTTAGTAATACATACCGCATTATATTTACTCATGCACAGAATTTATCTTGACCATGCGGCGACAACTCCGTTAAGACCGGAGGTATTTGAAGCAATGCGACCATATTTTACTGAAAAATTTGGGAATGCGTCTTCCATTCACTCATACGGGAGGGAATCGAGGGCGGCATTGGATGAAAGCCGAAGTGTTATTGCTAAGGCGTTGGGTGTTTCATCAAGCGAGATTTTCTTTGTCAGTAGCGGAACTGAAGCAAATAACTTCGCCATCAAAGGAATAGCAATGAAGATGAAAGAGGAGGGAAAGAATCATATCATTACTTCAAAAGCGGAGCATCATGCTTTGTTAGAACCTTGTACGTTTCTTCGCGGATATGGATTTGAAGTTACTTTTGTAGATGTTGATGAGTTTGGAATGGTTCATCCTGAACAGCTACGAAACAGCATGAGAGAGAATACCGGGTTTGTTTCTATGATGTATGTAAATAATGAAGTTGGAACCATCAACCCGATTCAATCGCTCTCAACTGTTGCGCATGAACATGGTGCGATTTTTCATACCGATGCTGTTCAGGCATTTGGGAAAATAGATTTCAACCTTCAGGAATCAGGCATTGACTTGGCTTCATTTTCAGCCCATAAAATCAATGGACCGAAAGGGATTGGAGCGATGTACATTAAGAAGGGGACGAAGATAGAAAATCTTCTGCATGGAGGCGGACAGGAACGAGGAAGGCGAGCAGGAACAGAGAATGTTCCCCTTGCGGTTGGTTTTGCTAAGGCAGTTGAGTTATTGGTTCGGGAGGGAGAATCGGTAAATAGGAGAATGGGAGATTTAAAGATACAATTCAGAAGGATGTTGAATGAAAAATTCCCTTTTTTACTATTCAATGGACATCCAACAGATTCAGTTTCTCATGTTCTCAACGTTTCTTTTGATAGTGAACAAATTGAGATTGACGGAGAATCCTTGTTATTCAATTTAGATTTGGAAGGAATTGCAGTAACAAGCGGTTCTGCGTGTACATCGGGGAGCATGGAACCATCACATGTATTACTTGCAATGGGTCGCGATATTCAAACAGCGAAGGCAACTATCCGATTTTCATTCGGAAAAGATACGAGCGAAGCGGATTTGTCTTTTGTTATTGAGAAATTAGAATCAGTCATTAAGAAAATCGGGAGATTGAAAAGACTCTAACTGTTTTCCTTTTCCCATTCCCGTAAAGCCAAGCCGTAGCGCAAGCCCCGTTCACTGACAACGATGCTCTTACTTTTTGAAAATCTCATGAACTCAAACAGAATCAATGCACCGGCGGAGAGAATATCTTCTCGTCCTTCTGTTGCACGAGATAATGAATGGATTTCAGTCGAAGAATAACAGAGTAGTTTGTCTTTCCAATTTTGAATCGAATTTGTTGACATTCTCAACCCGCGAATTTTTTCTGCATGAAATTCTAACATGTGTTGGTCTAAGCATGCGAGTGTTGTCACAGTTCCGGCAACACCGACAAGTTCAAACTCTTCAGGTAATTGATTTTGTAAATGATGAAATCTGTTTTCGATAAACATTTTAGCCCCGATGATTTCAATTACTAATGGCGGGTCACGATGAAAGTATCTTTCAGTGATGCGTACACTGCCAATATCTAAACTATGATGAAATAACCGATGAGGAAGTGAGGTTGTTTTCTGATACGATATTTCAGTACTACCGCCACCAATATCAATAACAAGGTAGGGCAACGATATTTTTGGAAGTCCGCTTACAGCCCCTTTGTATGTTAGGATCGCTTCGTCATCCCCGGAAAGAATTTCTGGATAAATTTCTGTTTTATGATGTAAGTACTCGACGAATTCTTTTTGATTTTGAGAATCACGAACGGCACTTGTTGCACATGCAACAATCTTATCCACTGCAAATCTTTCCGCAATCTCTTTATATTTCAACAAAATCTCTGTAGCATCATCGAAAGCATGTTGCTGAAGAAACCTGTTTTCATTAACAGACTTGCCTATGCGAGGGAATCTCTGCTCATGATGTAAAGCATGAAGTTCACCGTTGTTTCTAATTTCTGCCACCAACAGTAAGATGGTATTCGTCCCTATATCAATACTTGCAATTCTCATAGTACCTTTCTCGCCGCGATAGCAAGCCATTCGTTTTCGGTTAACTCTTCAAGTACCTCAAACTGATTATTGAGTAATGATTCAATCATCTTTGTTCTATCAACCAGTAATAATCCTGAAAGCAACAAAATTCCATTGTTAGATAAAAAAGATTGAAAATATTTCATCAAATCAATATTAGTATTTAAGGTTAGATTTGCTGTAATAATATCAAAAGTAGTTAATGGTAAATCCTGAATTTCATTTTGTTGAATTTGAACTACAGTATGAACATTATTCAGAACTACATTTTCTTTTGCATTATCAATTGACCATTCATCAATATCTATCCCAACCGCTGATATTGCTCCCAATTTAATCCCTGCAATTGCAAGAACTCCTGTTCCCGTTCCAACATCAAGTATTGTGGAATTTTGCTTGAGATACTTCGTAAGTAGCAGGAGGGTAAGTCGTGTCGTTTCATGATAGCCGGTGCCAAAGGACATTTTCGGGTCTATACATATTACGATTCTGTTGTGAACGTTTTGATAATCAGACCATGAGGGTTTGATGACTAAACGGTTTCCTATTTCGATTGGTTGAATTGTTTGTTCCCACTGTTCATTCCAATTTTCCTCTTGGAATGTTTTATAAGAGAGAACTGCATTTGAGGAAATTTCCCGTACAAGTTTTTTCAATTCTGTTTTGAATGCGTCCGACTTCAGTTCGTCGAATGAGGTCACGTCGAAGTAACTTTTGAGTTCACTTTCAGTTTCAAGAAAACCTTGTGAACCTAGTTCGAGTAACGTGGGGAGTAGGAGCTCTTGTTGTGAGGGAGAAGCGCTTACCGATACTTCAAGGAATAGTTTCTTCGTCAAGTTGCTAAACAGGTTATGGTGTTTGTGAAAAAATTATTTGAAGCAAAACTCTCCCCACAGCATCAAGACTTTCAGGGCTACATTTATCCGGTGTATCTTCTGTTGTGTGCCAATAGTTTGTAGTGAGATTCGGATAACTGAAGTCAATTAAATCAATTGTCTTAATGCCGACTTCGTTCAGTGGAATATGGTCGTCTGAACCAACGTTTCGTTCAATAGCATCCGAAAAAAAGCTGATGCCAAGAGAGTTAGCTGTTGACCAAACCAACTCAATAATATCTGGGGCGTAGAGAAGTGAAAAACGTTCTTTCTTGATTTCTAACTCTTTATCTCCAATCATATCAAGTAAAACCCCGAACACTGGTGAGTAATTGAGCGGCTGATTTTTTGCAAAATATTTTGAGCCAAGAAGATAGAGATGAGAATCTCCTTCTTTCCCGTAATCTTCACCATCAACAAAAAGAATATCAACCCCAACAGGTGGAGGAGAAGATTTCAGAAGTCGCCCAATTTCAAGCAAGACTGCAACTCCACTTGCTCCGTCATTCGCACCAATAATTGGTTTGTTATGATTTGCCGGGTCTTTATCCTGGTCTGCCCAGGGTCTAGTATCCCAATGAGCAAGGAACAAAATACGTTTGCTTGCTTTCGGATTAAAAGAAGCGAAGAGATTCGTCATACTCAACATTTCGTTATAGCCTCGTTCCGTGAAGTTTTGTTTCCAAACTGTATCAGCATAACTGTTCAATTCGGAATACAAATAATTCAGGCAACGCTGATGACCTGCAGAACCAACATTCCGGGGACCGAACGACGTTTGAGCAACGAGATAATCAAACGCCTTCTGCTTATCGAATTCGGGTGTTTTTACCTGTACGATTTGTTTCTTTTCAGGCTGAGGTGGAATTGTTTGAACTTGCTGCTTCGGTTGTTCTTTCGAGCAGGAGAGTAATAGCAAAAAAATGAGTGTAGAGAGTGTGTGTTTCATTATGAATTCACGAACTGTGTTTGAATCTAACCAAAATGAATTTGATTTGCAACGGTTGTAACCTTTCAAAGATTGATTCGTTTCATTTGTAGAATCTTTTTCAAACAATTAAGGATGAAGTTATGACCAAACGTTGGAGTACAACTACGAAAGTTGTCGTGTTCGCTCTCTTTGCAATTTCTTTCGCTGTGATGTTGATAGCGTTTTCAGGAAAGTATCGTACGTCGGATGCTTATGAATTCACAACAGGAGACGGGAAGAAAAACTATGATGAAACATTTACTGTCAACCCGAATGAAAATTTATATATGGATGTAGATTTCGGAGATATTACCATTGAGGGCTCTGCTGATAATCAAGTTCATGTCAAAGTTACGATGAAGGGGGATGAAGATGACATCCAACGATTTAAAGTTGACTTTTCACAGGAAGGAAACACGGTGCGTGTAATTTGTCGTCATCGCGGTACTCGTTTTCGTTTCTTCGATAATAATTGGCTTGATGCGAAGTATCAAATTTCTGTACCTGAGAACTTCAATCTTGATGTGTCAACATCGGGTGGAAATGTAGAAATCAGAAATGTAAATGGAGAAATTCAAGGTAATACTTCCGGAGGCGATGTAGAAGCAAGTGAACTTGAGGGGAATATTCACATGAGTACTTCAGGTGGTAACGTTTCGGGAAAATCGCTGAAGGGTGATTTAGAGTTAGAAACTTCCGGTGGCGATGTTTACGTTGAAAACAGTTCCGGGAATTTGAAGGCTGAAACATCAGGCGGAAATATCAAGATTCTTGATTGTGATGCACAGGTACGAGCATCAACTTCCGGGGGAAATATCAGAACTTCGCTTGCCGATAATAAGGGAATTCGCCTTTCGACCTCCGGTGGAAATATCGTCTTATTTTTACCCGATACAATTACCGGCGACATAGATGCAGATGCAACAGGTGGAAATGTTTCATGCGATTTACCGTTTCAAGGAAAATTGAAAGATGATAATCTTCGTGGTACAATTAACGGCGGAGGAAATGAAATTGTGCTGGAGACATCTGGCGGGAATATTGATGTGAATACAAAAAATCAATAAAACAGTTATTTCAGTTTTGTATTAGCAAGGAGTTCAATGATTGTATCCTGTAATTTTCTCAGGTCACGGAGTTGTTTCGGGTAATGATTACTCATGAAACTGAACGCGAGTAATGTATTATCATCGGTAGTAACGTATCCGCTCAGAGAACTTACGCTTGAAATTGTTCCGGTTTTCGCACGGAGATTTCCTTCTGCTTTTGTCCCTTTCAAACGATTTTTGAGTGTTCCATCAACTCCTGCGGTTGGTAAACATTCATAGAATCGTTTGAAAGTTTTTGAGCGATACTGATGTTCAAGAATCTTAACTAATGCGTCGGGAGAAATCTGATTATAGAACGAAAGTCCGGAACCATCTGCAAGAATCAGTGAGGAAGTATCAACACCAAGTGAATGCAAATGTTCTAGGATGACATTCAATCCTTTCTTTGTAGTGCCCGGTTCTCCGTACTTTTGTTTTCCAATGGTTTTCAAGAGCAATTCAGAAGCTAAGTTATCACTCGGCTTGTTGATGAAATGAAGGACAGAGTCAATCGGATGAGTAATTTTACTTATTTGTTGGGAGGATGTAATCGTATCAAGTTTACAGATTCCTTGAACGGCAATACGATTCGCACTCAATCTATCTCTTAGCAAATCAAGCAACCACAACTCCGGTTGCCAAACACTAATTTGAAATTCAGTTGTAGAGTCGGTTGTAGCCATTCGCCCATTAACTGTAATGATATTACTTTTTTGTAGTCTCGTTGCCTGAACGAACGGTAGAGTTGAATCAGAAGAGGTACTTCCGTTGTTGATGATTTGTAAAAAAGTAGTCGATGGTTCAACCTTGACTGATAAAATATCACCATCATTCTTACCGGCAGAACACTTTACTGTAACAAAATTTCCGTTGATTGTTAATGGTGTAATGAATGCTTGATAATATTCGGGTTCATCGTCCCACATCCAACCTTTGCCCCAATATACTTCATCCATCGAGGTTACATCGCCGATGATATTTCCAGAGATAGAAGTAATTCCAATACGCTTGATTCGTTCTACGATTGAATCAATATCCTTCACAGAAAAAAGTGGGTCGCCGTTCCCTTTGATGAAGATATTTCCATTCAAGTTACCATTGTTAATTTTGCCATCGTACGAAACAACTGTAGAAAACTCATAAACAGAATCAAATACTTCCAACGAAGCGGAAGTTGTCAGTAACTTCATAGTTGACGCCGGATGAAAAAGTTTATGGCAGTTTTTTGAATAAATAGTTCGACCATCCCGAAGAGAAACTATTTTTAATCCGAGAAACGACGGTGCAAAAAGAGAATCATCCAACAAACTATCAATCGTTGCTATACACTCTATTTCTTCTTTAGTTTGAGAATGGGAAACAGTTATACTCACTGCCAAAAGCAGTGACAACAACGCGGAAAATATTTTTGGGTAATTGGTCATAGGTAAACTCGATTGAAATTCATACAAGAGTAAGAGAAATTGTACAATAAAGCAAGTTGGTTAAATATTGAAAATTGGTTAGATTGTTCCCGTTTTTATGCTATGAAAATCATATTAGGCTATGTTTAAGTTCTTATCAAAATTATTTCCAAGCAAATCTGACAAAGATGTTCAACGGCTCGACCCGTTTATTGATGTAATTAATGAGCAATTTGTGAAACTCAACTCTTTGAGTGATGATGAACTGCGGGGCAAAACTGCAGAGTTTCGTCAACGCATCAAGGATGCTACAAAAGAATTCGAGGATGAGATTGCTCAACTTCATGAGCAACTTAAATCAAATACTGAGTTGACATTTACTGAGCGAGAAGAAGTTTTCGACCAAATCGCAGAACTGAAGAAATCCATTGATACTGCAACGAAAGAAGCATTGGATGAACTTCTCCCTGAGGCATTTGCAGTTGTAAAAGACACGTGTCGTCGGTTGTGTGGAAAGACATTCGATTTACTCGGGCATAAAATTGTTTGGGATATGGTTCCATTCGATGTTCAATTAATGGGCGGGGTCGCACTTCACGAAGGGAGAATTGCTGAAATGGCGACTGGAGAAGGAAAAACTCTTGTTGCTACATTGCCGCTGTATTTGAATGCGTTACCCGGACGGGGCGTTCATCTTGTGACTGTCAATGATTATCTTGCTAAGCGCGACAGCGAGTGGATGGGAAAAATCTTTGAGTTCCTTGGATTGACAGTCGGATGTATTCAATCTTCGATGGACCCGTATCAGCGCAAACCGTTTTATGACTGTGACATCACCTACGGGACGAACAACGAGTTTGGTTTCGATTACCTACGCGATAATATGGTGCTTTCATCCGATTATCTCGTTCAGCGAGAACATTACTTTGCAATCGTTGACGAAGTTGACTCTGTTTTGATTGACGAAGCAAGAACACCACTCATCATCAGCGGTCCAGTTCAAAACGATGACCAGCGATTTGCAGAAATGAAGCCGCGAGTGGAACGCTTGGTGAATTCTCAGAAGACATTCATTACGAAAATAGTTTCTGATGCTGAGAAATTGATGGAGGAGGGAAAGAACCAGGAAGCAGGCGTTTTGCTTTTACGAGCACATCGTGGTTTACCGAAACATCCGCGACTAAGCAAAGTCTTCTCAGAGCCCTCAAATAAAAAACTCATGCAAGATACGGAAATTGAATACATGCGTGACCAATCGAGACGCATGCATGAGATTGACGATGAACTGTTTTATGCAATTGATGAACGGGACCATTCAATTAATCTGACCGAAAAAGGAAGAACACTCTTAGCAGGGACGGGACAGGATAAAGATTTCTTTTTACTTCCTGATATCGGGACAGAAGTGGCAACAATCGAAAACGATTCTACGCTGAATGAGGAGGATAAGCAACGAAAGAAAGATGAATTGAATTTATTGTATGCTGAACGGAGCGATAGAATTCATACTGTAACGCAACTGCTACGCGCGTATTCGTTGTATGAGAAAGATGATGAGTACGTTGTCACCGATGATGGAAAGGTACAAATCGTTGACGAGTTTACAGGGCGTCTGCTTCCAGGCCGTCGTTACTCCGATGGATTACATCAGGCAATTGAAGCCAAAGAAGGAGTGAAGGTTGAGCGAGATACACAAACCCTTGCAACCGTAACGCTCCAGAATTATTTCAGACAATACAAGAAATTAGCAGGGATGACCGGAACGGCGGAAACTGAGGCATCAGAATTTTTTGAAATCTATAAACTTGATGTAGTTGTTATTCCAACGAATCAAGATATGATTCGAGATGACCAGGATGATGTTGTGTACAAAACGAAACGTGAAAAATATAATGCAGTTATTGATGATATTCAGGCGATGAGAAAACTGAACCGACCTGTGCTGGTCGGAACAACAAGTGTTGAAGTTTCAGAAACATTAAGCAGAATGTTGAAACGCACCGGAGTACCTCATAATGTTTTGAACGCGAAACAACATCAACGCGAAGCGGAAATTGTTGCACATGCCGGACTTCCCGGAGCAATTACAATTGCAACAAACATGGCAGGTCGCGGAACAGATATTAAACTGGGACCGGGCGTTGCAGATGCCGGGGGTCTGCACATCATCGGAACAGAGCGACATGAATCGAGACGAATTGACAGGCAGTTGCGCGGTCGTGCCGGTCGTCAGGGAGACCCCGGCTCATCCAAATTTTATTTATCGCTTGAAGATGATTTGATGCGTCTGTTCGGCAGCGATAGAATTGCAGGAATCATGGAGCGACTTGGATTGAAAGAAGGGGACGTCATTCAGCACCCGATGATTACTCGTTCGGTACAACGCGCGCAAAAGAAAGTTGAAGAGAATAACTTTGCAATTCGTAAACGGTTGCTTGAGTATGATAACGTGATGAATCAACAAAGAGAAATCATTTATCAAAAACGCCGTCATGCTTTGCTCGGAGTTCAACTTCGTGAAGATATTTTAGAGATGCTTCAAGAGTACGTTGATGCACTTGTAACAAAGCATTTCGAACAAGGAGAAATTGAGCCACTCAAAGAGGCATTGCGAACAAACTTCCTTATTGATTACAACATTCCACCAGAACGATGGCAAACAATCGGGAAAGATGGTGTTAAAGATGAAGTATTCAAAGCCGCGATTGATTTTTATAAACGGAAAGAATCCCGGCTCGGTTCAGAAAACATGGCAACATTAGAAAAGATGGTTGTCCTTCAAGTGATTGATGAAAAATGGAAAGACCATCTCCGGGAAATGGATGATATGAAAGAAGGAATTCATCTCCGTGCATATGGTCAGAAAGACCCGCTTATTGAATACAAATCAGAGGCATTCAGAATGTTTTCTGAATTACTTGATTTGATTACAAGCGAAACGCTGAACTTACTCTTCAAATTTAATCCACCTGTGATGCAACAGGAGCTCGTTATACCGGCACGAAGAAGCAGAGCGCCGCGAACACAGCAAATGACGTTGACCCACGATTCTTCAATCGGGATGGGTTTCCAAGGTTCTCAGGGTTCGTTAGACGTTCAGGAATCAGCGGGCGAACCTGCAGTCGCAGGACAACCTCAAAAACAACAAAAGATACAGCCGATTCATGTCGAAGAAAAAGTCGGCAGGAATGACCCTTGTCCCTGCGGAAGTGGAAAAAAGTTTAAGCAGTGTCATGGGAAGTAGTAATGCCAACGATATTACTATTTCATGGTTGGCGATTTTCTTTCTTTGCAAACGAAGGAAATGAACCGATACATATTCATGCAAGAAAGGGTGACAAGCAATGCAATACTGGTTGCACCCGGATTCATTTTCAGTTTCTGAAGCATTTACTCGTGGTATGAACGATAAAGATAAACGGCAAGTTATCAAAATAATCATCGGGAATTTTGAAGAAATTGAAAAAGCTTGGAATAAATTTCACAGAAAGAAATACAATGGTCAACAGAAATAAGTTTCATCAGGTAAATAAGGTACGATTCGTCAATGATGAAATGAAGATAGAAATTGATGGAAGGGAGTACAGTTATTTTCTGAAAAATATTTCTCAAGTTTTATATAAAGCTCCACAGATACTACGCGAAAAATATGAAGTTGACCCTTATGGTTACGGCATCCATTGGCCACTTCTTGATGAAGACTTGTCAATTGATGGTTTGCTCGGGATAAAACATTATCCTCCAACCATTACCATCAAACAACACGCTTAATACATTCGCACATTCAATACGTTGCTTTGAGTAACTTCAAATCGTTCATCCTCGGTAAAGCCCAAAATCTTTACGACCCAAAAATATTTCACAAACTTGCACTCACTGCTTTCTTCGCATGGGTAGGCTTGGGAGCCGACGGGCTTTCATCTTCTGCGTATGGACCTGAGGAAGCATTCCTCGCTCTCCATGGGCACATCTACCTGAGCATTTTCGTTGTGTTGGGAACAGTCATCACAATTCTTGTCATCAGCAAGAGTTACTCGCAAATCATCGAGCAGTTTCCGACGGGTGGAGGCGGGTATCTCGTTGCGAGCAAACTGCTCTCACCAACAGTCGGTATGATTTCCGGTTCTGCATTGCTCATTGATTATGTTCTGACTATTTCAATTTCAATAGCAAGTTGCGCTGATGCGGTTTTTAGTTTTCTACCGAGAGAATGGTTTGAATACAGACTTGCGTTTGCAGTTTTCGCTTTACTGATTCTTGGTGTAATGAACTTACGCGGTGTTAAAGAATCAGTCTCTGCTCTTGTTCCGATTTTCCTGACATTCGTCATCACACACGTAATTGTACTTGGTTATGCAATTTTCACTCACGTTGCAAACTTCAAAGATGTTGCAGGCGCTGTGACTACAGATATTCAACTTGCACACCAGGAAATAGGATTGTTTGGAATGCTCTTCGTTATCCTTCGTGCTTACAGCATGGGGGCGGGTACATTTACGGGAATTGAAGCGGTAAGTAACGGAATGCCAATCCTACGAGAACCGCGCGTCGAAACTGCAAAACGAACGATGCGCTATATGGCGATTTCTCTGAGCGTAGTTGTTGCAGGATTGATGCTTTCATATTTGTTTTACAGTGTCGAGCATCAGCCAGGGAAAACATTGAATGCAGTCTTGTTTGAAAAAATAACAACAGAATGGGGAGGGGGAGGACTCGCAAATACGTTTCTCTACGTCACATTATTTTCCGAAGCGGTTTTATTATTTGCCGCTGCGCAAGCCGGATTTCTTGATGGTCCGAGAATTCTTTCAAACATGGCAACTGACAGATGGTTTCCATCTAAGTTTTCTATTCTCAGCGATAGATTAGTGACACAAAACGGAGTTTTATTGATGGGCGGCGCCGCACTCATTACTATGCTTGCGACCGGCGGTTCAGTAAAATATCTTGTTGTGCTGTATAGTATCAACGTGTTCATCACGTTTGTGCTTTCTCAACTCGGCATGGTTCGTCATTGGTGGATCGAACGTTCCAAATAAAAAGATTGGAAGAAAAAAATTCTCATCAACGGAGTTGGCTTAGCACTCTCAGGATTTATTTTGATTACGATGACAATTCTGAAGTTTGATGAAGGTGGCTGGATAACGATCGTAATTACCGGTAGCGTCGTCGTTTGTGCAATTCTTATCAAACGACACTACATCAAAACGACAAAGATGCTGAAGCGATTAAATGAATTGGTTATCTCTGCAACACAGGTTTCAGTTGGAAGTTCCGGCGAGGAAGCGAATCAAATTCCGGAATATAATTCACGTGCGAAGACTGCAATTCTTTTAGTCAACGGATTTAATGGCGTCGGACTACACACGCTTCTCAATTCCATCCGATTGTTTGGTGGAGTGTTTAAAAACTATGTTTTTGTTCAAATAGGCATCATTGATGCAGGCAACTTCAAAGGCACGCAGGAACTTTCAAAACTTGATTCACACATCAATAATGAATTAGAAAAATATGTGAAGTTTATGCGACGGCATGGTAATTTTGCTGAATCGGTATCAGCCGTTGGGACAGATGTTGTGGAAGAAACTTTAAAAATTGCCCCTGAACTTTTAAAGAAATATCCTCAGGCTGTTTTCTTTGGCGGTCAACTTGTTTTTCCTGAGGAAACATTCCTGACCCGTTGGTTGCACAATTACATTGTCTTCGCTATTCAACGAAAGTTCTATCACCAAGGAATCCCATTTGTCATTCTCCCAATCAGAATTTAATATGGATGAAATTACACCACAAAGTACAAACTCTGTAAAAGAATTCAGAGCGGGTTTTGTTGCAATCATCGGAGAGCCGAACGTCGGAAAATCCACATTGATGAATTCGCTCATCGGTCAGAAGATATCCATTGTCACTCCGAAACCGCAAACGACACGACACAAAGTTCTTGGTATCTTCACCAATGAAGAATCTCAGGTAATATTTCTTGACACACCTGGATTATTGAAACCCAAATACAGATTGCAGGAAGCAATGATGAATTCCGCACGTGCCGCTATGAATGATGCAGACCTTGTTCTGGTAATGATTGATGCTGTTCGAGCGAAAAATTCCTCTGCCAAAGAGCATGAACTTGAATTTCAATTATTGCAAAGTATCACTAAATCTGCGTATCTTCTCATCAACAAAATTGACGCAGTTGAGAAACAGGATTTGCTTCCGGTGATTGCAGAGTTTTCGGCACACTATCCTTTCAAGGAAGTATTTCCGATTTCAGCGTTGAACAATCAAGGAACGAGTGAGTTACTTGCTACGATAGCAAAAGAACTTCCTGTTCATCCGCCTTTTTATCCGTCAGATTCAATCAGTGAACAGTCGGAACGGTTCTTTGTCAGCGAAATTATCAGAGAAAAAATCTTCGAAAAGTACCGTGAAGAAATTCCTTACTCAACCACTGTGGATATTGTTCAATTCAAAGAAGAGAAGGGAAGCAAAGATGAAATTCATGCCGAAATTTATGTTGAACGGGATTCTCAAAAAGGAATTCTTATCGGCAAAAAAGGACTTGCCCTAAAAGAAATCGGACAACTTGCACGAAAAGATATTGAGCAACTTCTCGGTCGCCCGGTGTTTCTCAAACTCTTTGTCAAGGTCAGGAAAAATTGGAGAGAAGATGATAATTGGCTGAAAAGACTTGGTTATTCTGAATAAGTAATTACATCTAATTAATTTGAAGACGAACTATGCCTGAACTACAACCATTCACAGCAATTCTGTACAACACAAAAAAAGTTATTCTTTCCGATGTTGTCGCTCCGCCGTATGATGTTATCTCACAACAACAACAAAACGATCTCTACAGCCGAAATGCCTACAATATTGTCAGGCTAATTCTCGGAAAAGAAGAGAATCGCTACACATCTGCCGCACAATTCTATAATCGTTGGAGAGAAGAAAATGTTCTTACCGATGATGACGTACCGGCATTGTATGTACTGACACAGACGTACATGGTTGCCGATGGAAAGCAAGTAACACGTCGCGGATTTATCGCCGCATGCCGACTTGAAGAGCTCGGGAAGGGTTCAATCTTTCCACACGAGAAGACACTTTCAAAACCAAAGGAAGACAGACTGAAACTCTTCAATGCAACCGAGGCAATGTTCAGTCAAATCTTTTCTATTTACAGCGACCCCAAGTTCATGTTAAATGACGTACTATATTCTATCACTTCAACTCGTGCGCAACTTGAAGTTGAATTCGAAAATGTCCTGAACAGAGTTTGGAAAGTAACTGATATGAACAACATTCAGAAAGTTTCTGAATACTTTCGTACAAGCAATGTTTTGATAGCAGATGGTCATCATAGGTACGAGACGGCATTTGCGTTCATGAATTCACGAAAGGAATCGAACGCTAAACATTGTGGAACCGAAGCGTATAATTTTGTCCCAATGTTCTTCACTAACATGAATGACCCCGGACTTGTCATTCTTCCAACGCATCGAATCGTTCATAGTCTGAATGATTTCGATATCAGTTCATTTATGCAAAAGTTAGAGCAGTATTTCCACGTAACGATTTATTCCAACCAGAATCAGATATTAAAAAATCTTCCGTTACGAAGACATAATTTTGGAATGGTTCTACCGACAGCGCTTGGTTTCCTTCTGCTTGAACTCAAATCAACTTCAGTTCTCCACGAATTAAAGATACCACCCGTTGTTGCAAATCTTGATGTAACGATACTTCACACATTAATCCTGGGACACATTCTCGGAATTACACCCGAAGCACAAGAACAAAAACTTAATCTCGACTACGAAAAAGATTCTCAGCAGGCAATTGATGCAGTACGGGATGGACGCGCACAAATCGCCTTCATTCTCAACCCTACTCCCATCGAACAGGTAAAGGAAGTTGCTGAAGCAGGATTTGTTCTACCGCAAAAGTCAACATACTTTTTCCCAAAACTTCTTTCCGGTCTCGTCAATTACTCATTCTCGAATGAACTGTAATACTTTGAAAGGATTAATGGAGTGATATGGTTATAGAGTTATAGATTGATGGAGTGATGGAGTATTTTTAACTCCCACTCCAACACTCCATTACTCCTTTAATTTGATGTATGTTGTTTAAAACAGAAAAGTATTTAATCATTGCCGGTTATACACTTGTCTCCATTATTTGGGGCTCAACATGGCTTGGAATAAAAATCGGGTTAGAAAGCGTGCCGCCGTTCTTTGGAGTGGCGCTTAGGTTTACTGTTGCGTTTGCAATTCTTACAGTAATTTTTCTCTTTCAAAAGCAACGACTGCCTCTTACTAAGAACGATATTTTTCTCTACCTCCAACTCGGCGTTTGTTCTTACAGTCTTCCGTTTGCACTTGTGTATTGGGGAGAGCAATATATTCCATCCAGTCTTGCCTCAATCTTGTTTGCGTTTTATCCGTTTGTCGTTGTATTGTTCTCGCATTTCATTCTGCATGGAGAAGAAATCAACGTTTATAAAATTCTGGGCATCACATCCGGTTTTATTGGTTTGTTTCTGATATTCGGAACTGACTTTGATATAAGCAATGCAAATTCACATGGCATGTTTGCAATTATCTGCAGTGTTATTCTGCAAGGTCTTTCCCTCGTCTTAGTAAAACGACACGGCAAACACATATCGCCTGTTGCGATGAATGTAGGAGGGATGCTCGTCGGTTTACCGATTATGTTTACTATCGCATTTGCATCCGAGTCTTTCTCAGCCATTCGTTTTGACACCAAAGGCATTCTTTCCATTCTTTATCTTGGCACGTTCGGAACGGTTGTAACATTTGTTATTTACTATTGGCTGTTAAAACGGATGCAGGCGTTGTTTCTTTCATTCATTTCATTTATTACACCGATTCTTGCAGTTATTTTCGGTAAATTTGTGCTTGATGAAACTCTCTCTCCTCACATCTTCTCCGGAGCCGTCTTAGTACTCGGTGGAATAGTGATAGCGAACGGAAAAGATATAGTCAATTTCTTCAAATCTAAATAGTTCGACTCAGGAATAATTCCATATGTGCTATAATTCGTCCGTCGTGGACGATTTACCTGCTTTGCAAAACGAATTTCCTGTTTTCAAAAGTGTGAAAGATAAAGATGCGTTTGATGGTATTCCGTTTTACAATGCTTTGCGATTACAGCATCTTCCAATCTTCGGAATGCGAGAAAAGGAACTCCGTGCATTCAAGGCGATGTGGTGGCTCATTCCTCATTGGTCGAAAAGTGGGAAACCGGAAAGTACTTCCTTCAATGCAAGAATAGAGACGATTGATTCAAGCAGATTGTTTGCTCCTTACTTCAAAGCGAGCAGATGTCTGTTTCCTGTTCGTGCCTTCTTCGAATATTCCCCAAAAGAAATTGTTAGTATAACAACAAGCGGCAAAGTCAAGAAAGTAAAACAGCCCTACGTTTTCCAAATGAGGGACGATATGCCGTTTATGATGGCAGGTATTTTCAGCGTATGGATAAATCCGAACGATGGGAAGGAACTTCCGTCGTTTGCGGTTATCACTACAACACCAAATTCTATACTTGCACCGATTCATGACCGTATGCCGGTGATTTTGGATAGGAAATATTTTGAACTCTGGTTGGACAGAGACTTCAACGAGACAAATGTGTTAAAAGACCTTTGTACACAACCTTTTCCCGCATCAAAGATGAAGATGAACAAAGTTTCTGCCGAGTATTTGTATAACCGTGCTAACAATGATGTTCGGTGTTGGGAGAAAGCAATCTGAAGTAACTGCGGGAGTAATGGAGCATTTCTTAAACTACAAAACTCCATTCATCCAATCATCAATGTTTGATGAAACCCTCCACTGCCTTATATTTACGGCACATGAAAACACAAACAGTATAGGGTACACTTCCATGAATTCATTTTTTATTCCTCAAGTGTCATAGTCCACAGTTACACGAAACATGGTTTTTGAGCCGCCTTTTACGGCTCGTAGAGTCGGGAATGGTTCGTGACATCCGGAAGTAAATTGTTGATAGTATTGAAAGAATTTATTAATATGATGTACGACTTATGAAAAAACTTAGAATATATGTTGATACTTCCGTATTTGGCGGCATTTATGACAAGGAATTTGCAAAAGAATCAATTACACTTTTTCAATATTTTTTAGAAGATAAAATTCTTCCTGTAATTTCTTCCGTTGTCGCTGCAGAAATAGAAGGAGCGCCTGAACATGTTAAAGGTACATTTAAGCAATTAAATAATTTTGAATTTGTTGAAGCAGATGAGGAGGCGTCTCGTTTAGCCCTGCAGTATATCGGCGATGGCATTGTAACGGAAAAGTATTCTGACGATGCTTTGCATATTGCTTTAGCAACGATTCACAAAGTTGATATTCTTGTAAGTTGGAACTTTAAACACATTGTAAACTTTCAAAAGATTCGAGCGTTTAACTCGGTGAATTTGAGAGAAGGTTATGGTATCTTAGAAATTCGTACACCAAAAGAGGTAATAGAAAATGAATAAATCATTAGATTGCGTGGAAATGAAAAACACGATTCAAGAAGAGTTATACAAAAAACTTAACGCATCACAACCCGAAGAGTACTTCATAAAACTGCGACAATATCTCTCCTCTTCTGATTTTGTAAAAGAGATTAGGGAGAAACAAAAAGATTATTCTCTTGTAGAAACTGAATAATTAGCCCATAAATTCTTGTCAGAAAGAAAAAGAGTAAACTTCGGGTGTCACGCGCTCCATATCAGGACATGAACGCGTTGGTCATGGACTTCGACCCGCCTATCTATAATTCGTTGCATGGCTAATTTTTTCTTGGGTGCCAGAGTACAAACCGCTCCATGAACACTCTGGTCACGGAATGGACTCATGTCAAAGGCAGGCAGACGTTATCGCCCAGGCAATGTTTGATGGAACCCTCCAATGCCTTATATTTACGGCACATGAAAACACAAACAGTATAGGGTACACTTCCATGAATTCATTTTTTCGCTTTTCCATTTTTGCATCACTTCTATTTATTCTTTCATCCTGCACCACCGAGCCGCCGAAAGTTCGTGTCTCGAACCAACGCTCGGAGGTTATTGATGTCCAACTGAAACGGACGCAGGCAAACACCATCAACCTCAATGATATCGCCGGAAACAGTTCCACCGGATATATTGATCTTTCTCCATACATTTATGAAGTAGACGCGAAAGTAGAGGGCATTTCTCAATCGGGGACAACGCACTTCACAGCAGAAGAAGATAAATCGTACACCATCATCGTTAGTGCGGCTAACCCGCCGGTGGTGACTGTCGTGAAGCCATAGCTGCATCTAAAGAATGTTTGGAATGTTGGAGCGTTGGAGTTATTTAGAAGAATATATTTGTAAAAATGCTACTCGAATACTCCAAACATTCATTACTCCTTTCCATCTTCGATGTATGTTGAAAAAGAGAATTATTTCATAATCTACTTCGCTTTATGATTTTGATTATCTCCCGATTCTCTCCTATATTCTTTTCGATTTTTTTATATTTTCATAACCTATAAATGACGGACAAATGTCAATGCTTGATAAAATTTCAGAAGATTTGAAAACGGCAATGAAAGCCGGAGATAAAACACGTATGGAGACTCTTCGTACGTTGCGTGCAGGATTATTAGAAAAACAGGTCGAGAAACGTCCGACAGGAGGAATGACAACGGAAGACGAACTCGCTGTTGTAATGGTAGCCGGAAAGAAACGTAAAGAAGCAATTGAAGTGTACAAGAACAACAATCGTAACGATTTAGCACAACAAGAAGAAGCAGAGTTGCAAGTAATTCAAGAGTATCTTCCTAAACAATTATCCCCTGAAGATGTTAAAGAACTTGTGAAGAAAGTAATTGCAGAAGTTGGCGCAACATCGGACAAGGATTTCGGAAATGTAATGGGTCCCGTCATGAAAGAATTAAAAGGGAAGGCTGACGGTAAGTTAATCCAGGAGACTGTCAAAAGTTTACTCTCTCCACAATAATTGATATGGTTGATATTTTCATAATCGCCGGACTCATCATCTCCATTGCCTTAGGTTTTAAGGATGGTTTCTTCAGAAAATTATATGGTGTATTAGGATTTCTTGGTGGATTGTCAGCGTCGCTTTTGCTCTATCCAATCGTTGGCGATTGGTTTTCCGCTTGGTTTGAATTTTCAACTGAAATATCAAGAATACTTGCTTTTGCGGCTGTTTTTATCGTATTCATTGTTTCGTTAAACATCATTTACAGAATGTTAGGAACGGACAAGAACAAAACTATCAAAACGACATCTCGGTTCGCGGGTGGATTTATCGGAGCATTCCAAGGCGCTGTGTCAGTCAGTTTGTTGTTGATTCTTTTTTCACGCATGGAAGTAATTGATGAACAAGCCAAGAATGAATCGTTGATGTATGACAAATTTATTGACTTTGCTCCTCAGGTCATCAATTACACGATGAAGTGGTTACCCAAGACAGCAGAGTTCATCGAAGAACTGAAGGGAACGAAGTAACTCAGCGATGCGAGAACATCTCAATTCGTTTTCGAAACTCGAATTAGATAAAGTCATAGCGCACATTTCGCGTTATACAACGTCCGACCTCGGACGAGAACATGTTGAAAAACTTTCCCCGCTCTCATCGCTTGATGAAATCCGTTATCAACTCTCCTTAGTTTCAGAAATGAAACGACTCCTTGAAGGAGTAGGGTACCCGCCCTTAGATTCCATCCCAGATGTGCGAATCGGTCTGCACAGAACTTCAATCGAGAATTTTGCTCTCCCCGCTGATGAGTTAAGAAAAATTGCATTGCTTCTTGACACATCAAAAAAATGCTATACGTTTTTCAGTCGAATTAAAACTCAGTTTCCACTTTTGTTTGAGCAGGTTAGCAAACTTTACCTGAATAAAATTCTTGAATACAATATCAACAGTGCGATTGATGAAAGTGGTGTCGTGAAGGATTCTGCAACGAAAGAACTTCAAACAATTCGGAGACAAATTACAGACAAGTCAGGAGGATTAAGGAACAAATTAGAGTCGTTAGTCAAAACTATTTCTGCTAAGGATTGGCTTCAGGAAGAATTGATTACTTCAAGGGATGGCAGGATGGTCATCCCAATTAAAATCGAGCATAAGAATAAAGTTCCGGGATTCATTCATAGTTCATCGGCAAGCGGAGCAACGGTATTCATCGAACCAACTGAAACATTGGAGTTGAACAATGAAATCAGAACTCTCCAATTTCAAGAATTAAGAGAAATCGAAAAAATACTCAAGGCATTGACTGAGCAGGTGAGAGAATGTCGGGACGCACTTTTATTCAATCTTGAAATTCTTGGTTTGATAGATTTTGTTCAGGCGAAAGCAAAATATTCACTTGAAATATTAGGAAACGAACCAATTGTAAAACCGCATGGTTCATTGAAGTTAATGAACGCCCGACACCCGCTGTTATTTCAACGGCATAAACTGAAAGATATCGTTCCTCTCAATTTCGAGATTAGTGAGAATGTCAGAACAGTTATCATAACAGGACCGAACGCGGGAGGGAAGAGTGTTGCGTTAAAATCCGTTGGCTTACTTTGCTTGATGGTGCAGGCAGGATGCCATGTCTCGGCGTTTGGCGAGAGTGAGATTCCGATTTTCAGTGATATTTTTGTTGATATCGGAGATGAGCAATCTATCGAAAACGATTTGAGTAGTTTCAGTTCGCACTTGAAAAATCTCCATCAAATTATTGAGAATGCAAACGATTGTAGCCTTGTGTTAATTGATGAAATAGGTTCCGGCACAGACCCGGTCGAGGGTTCTGCTTTATCTGCGGCTGTGCTAGAGCGATTAACAAACCTTGGTTGTTTAACGATTGCAACAACTCACCACGGTTCGCTCAAAGTGTTTGCGTATGAAACTCCACACATTGAAAATGCCGCAATGGAGTTTGACCAAGCCACATTACAACCAACATATCGTTTCCGTTATGGAGTTCCAGGAAGCAGTTATGCAATCGAGATGGCACAACGAATGTCTCTTGCCGAAAGTTTGATTGCAAGAGCCAAAGAGTTTCTTGGAAATAAGTCCTACAATCTTGAGCAACTAATTGCTGAATTAGAGAGACACTCTCAACAGTTAACGAAAGAACTTCAAGAGGTTCGGCAAGAGAAAGATAAGTTGGAAGGTCTGAGGATTTCTTATCAGGCGAAGATTGATTCGCTACAAAAAGAAATAAAGCAGATAAAATCTCAAGCAGTGACTGAAGCGAAAGAGATTGTCAGTAAGGCACATTCAACTGTAGAACGAGTTGTTAAAGAGATAAAGGAACAGTCAGCCCAAAAGGAAATAGTGAAGACTGCGAAGACTGAGATCAAATCTCTTTCAGTTGAAATGGACACGTTAGAAGATACACTTGAAGTAGAGCAAACCGTAGATTCTCCATTTGCAGTGGGCCAATCCGTTCGACTGAAACGGACAAATTCAACGGGGGAAATACTAGATGTTGTTGATAAAGACAACTTTCTTGTTTTGATGGGAGATTTAAAAGTAAAGGTTCACCGGCGTGAACTGAGACCCGCCGAACACAAGGCAACATTAAAAAGTAAACCATCGCTCAAGGAAGAAAAACGTGAAGTAAAACAAGAACTTGATTTGCGCGGTATGTACGGAGATGAAGCAGTAGAAGCAATTGATAAATTCTTTGATGAAGCCATCTTAACAGGTTTACATCGTGTTGACATTATTCATGGGAAAGGAACCGGGGCATTGCGTAAGCGAGTTGCGGAATATTTGAAGAATGATACTCGTGTCAAGTCTTCACGACTCGGCGAATGGAACGAAGGCGGCATGGGAGTAACGATTGTGGAATTAGCATAGATGATTCAACGAATCAAAAAAATACTAATAGCGAACAGGGGAGAGATTGCCATTCGGGTGATGCGAACTTGCAAGGAACTTGGTATTCAAACGGTCGCTGTATATTCAGAAGCGGACAAAACTGCTCCACACGTCTATCTGGCAGACGAAGCATATTTGCTTGGTCCACCTCCGGCAAAAGAAAGTTACTTGATTATCGAAAAGATTGTAGAGGTTGCAAAGAACTCTCAGGCAGATGCAATACATCCGGGCTACGGTTTTCTTTCAGAGAATTCGGATTTTGTAGATGCGATAACAGCGAACGGAATTATTTTTATCGGTCCGAATTCTGAATCAATGAATCTCTTGGGTGATAAAACACTTGCCCGTAAACTTGCATTGTCAGCAGGAGTACCTATTGCTCCCGGAACGACAGACTCGATAACAGATATTTCAGAAGCAAAAAGAATATCATCGGAGATAACATATCCTGTCTTGCTGAAAGCGGCAGGCGGCGGCGGCGGAAAAGGAATGAGGATTGTCAGACAAGAAAGTGACTTGGAGAGTTCTCTCAAGCAAGCGCGTTCTGAAGCGGCTTCTTCGTTTGATGACGACCGAATCTTTATCGAAAAGTATATTGAGAATCCCCGACACATTGAGGTTCAAATCCTTGCTGATAGTTTTGGAAATGTCGTTCATCTTGGAGAACGTGAATGTTCGATTCAGAGAAGGCATCAAAAGATAATTGAAGAATCTCCTTCAATTGCAATTAGCCAAACACTGAGAAATCAGATAACTGACGCGGCTGTTTCACTCATGAAGCAAGCCAAATACGTCAATGCCGGCACAGTGGAATTTCTCCTTGATTGTAATGGCAACTTCTATTTCATGGAAGTAAACACACGATTGCAGGTTGAACATCCGGTAACTGAATTGAGAACAGGAATTGACCTTGTTGCAGAGCAAATCAGAATCGCCGAAGGAAATCGTTTGTCATTTCGACAACAAGATGTGTCGTTTCACGGACATGCGATTGAATGTAGAATTTATGCTGAAGACCCACAAAACGATTTCTTTCCATCTACTGGAACAATACAATGGCTCAAACCAAGTCTTGGTTTAGGTGTACGGGAAGATAGGGGAGTGGAAACCGGCTCTGAAGTTCTTCCGTATTACGACCCGTTACTTTCAAAAATCATTACTTTTGGAAAAGACAGAAACGAAGCATTGAATCGGATGAAGCGTGTTCTTGATGATTATGAATTGTTTGGCGTTGAGACAAACATTCCTTTCTGTCAGTGGCTCATGAATCATCCCAAGTTTCAGAACGGAGAATTTGATACACACTTTATTGCAAATCATTTTCTTAAAGAACGGGACTTAACTATTCCTGATAACATTTTAGAGCAAGCGGCGTTAGCATCTCTTCTTCATTCAAAACACAAAACTCCAAACTCAGTACTTCGACAGGAGAGACAGTTTACTTCATCAAGTTGGAAGTTACAACGAAAAGAAAGTTTGCATTAAGATGAAGAAATACAAAATACAGGTTCACTCGAAGGAGTTCCTTATTGAGGAACATGGGAATGGTTTGATAAAAGTCAATGAGAAATCATTGAACATGCAAACATTAAAGCAAAGCAAAACACTGGTAAAGAAAGTAGCCGATAATCAATACGAGGTCTGGTTAAAGAACTATAGAATTCCGGTGACATTGCTGGATGAGAAAGCCATTCTTCTTGCACAGATGCAAAAACAAAGTACAAGCAAGCATGAATTGACAATTAAAGCGCCTATGCCGGGACTGGTAGTTGCAGTTGAAGTTCATGTCGGTGATGTGATTGCTCCCGGTACAGGGTTGATAATACTCGAAGCGATGAAAATGGAAAATGAAATTCGATCTCAGGTGAAAGCACGTGTTAAGAAAATCGATGTTGAAAAGAGTTCTCGGGTTGAAAAAGGACAGACACTTATACATTTAGAATCAGTTGAATAAGAATGAAAGACACAAATCAGAATTTACGAGACGTTGCCATTGAATTTGGTTTGACAAATGATGAGTATAATAAAATTATTGAACTCATCGGTCGTGAACCGAATTACACAGAACTTGGAATGTACAGCGTAATGTGGAGTGAGCATTGCAGTTACAAGAACTCGATTGCAGAATTAAAGAAACTGCCACGAAAGGGAAAGCGACTTCTTGTTGAGGCAGGGGAAGAAAATGCCGGTTTGGTTGATATTGGAGATGGATTGGCAATTGCGTTTAAAATCGAGAGCCACAATCATCCATCTGCAGTGGAACCGTATCAAGGGGCGGCTACCGGTGTTGGTGGAATCATGCGTGATATTTTCACCATGGGTGCAAGACCCATTGCCGCGTTAGATTCTTTACGATTCGGAAATCCCGAAATTGCACGCACTCAATATTTGATGAAAGGAATCGTCAAAGGTATTGGTGATTATGGAAATAGCTTCGGCGTTCCAACTATTGCGGGAGATATTTTCTTTGATGAATGTTACAACGAGAACCCACTTGTTAATGCAATGGCTGTTGGTATCGTCAAGCACGATGAAATAGCAAAGGCGGTTGCAAAGGGCGAAGGGAATATTGTGATGATAGTAGGTTCTGCTACCGGCAGGGACGGTATTCATGGTGCAACTTTCGCTTCTGAAGAATTATCTGATGAATCAGAGCATAAACGTCCGAATGTGCAGGTAGGTGACCCATTTACAGAAAAACTTTTACTCGAAGCCACACTTGAAGTTATCAAACACGGCTATGTCGTTGGAATTCAGGATATGGGTGCGGCAGGAATTACCTGCTCGGTTTCAGAGATGAGTGCACGAGGTAACTCAGGAATGGTAATCAACTTAGATGAAGTTCCATTGCGCGAAAAGAATATGACTGCGTACGAAATTCTTCTTTCTGAATCTCAGGAGCGAATGTTGCTTGTCGCTAAACCTGAACATCAAACACAAATTGAAACTATTTTCTCCAAATGGGACTTACATTGTAAAGTTATAGGAAAAGTTGTAGCACAAGACAGAATCAAAATGTGGAAGGATGGAAGTCTTGTTGTTGACATTCCTGCGCAAGGACTTGTGCTTGGCGGCGGTGCGCCCGTTTACATTCGTGAATCAAGAGAACCTGAGTACATCAAACAGACACGAATGTTCAACCAAAACACTATTTCTGAACCGGATGACTATAATGAATGTCTGTTGAAATTGTTGAGTTCTCCAAACATTCGTTCTAAACGTTGGGCAACGGAGCAGTACGATTCAATGGTGAGAACGAATACAATACAAATTGAAGGTATAACCGACGCGGCTGTAATTCGAATCAAAGGAACAAACAAAGCAATCGCTGTAAAGACTGACTGCAATCCTCGGTATGTTTATCTAAATCCTTATGAAGGCGCAAAGATTGCTGTAGCAGAGGCGGCAAGAAATGTGGTCTGTGTTGGCGCGAAACCAATTGCGATTACGAATTGCCTGAATTTTGGAAATCCATACGACCCGGAAGTTTATTGGCAGTTCAGAGAGTCAATCAGAGGTATAAAAGAAGCCTGTGAAGCACTCGAAACTCCTGTTACCGGTGGTAATGTCAGTTTTTATAATGAACACAACGGTTCACCGATTTTTCCGACTCCGGTTATCGGTATGTTAGGTGAAATTTCGGATGTACGGAATATAATTCCGAATTCATTTGTAGAAGATGGCGATGTAATTGTACTTGTAGGAACGACAATTGGCCATATCGGCGGGTCAGAATATCTTGCACACATCCACAATCAAATCACCGGTGATTCACCCACTATTAACTTACATGAGGAATTGCAATTGCAATCGTGCTTGCTTGAATTGATTCATAAAAAGTTGATACGTTCCTGTCATGATGTCAGTGATGGTGGTTTAGGTATAACATTAGCAGAAATGTGTATGAATCATCAGGACTTAGGTGCTGTAATTAATTATAACTCAGAGATACGAAATGATTTATACTTGTTTACTGAGGACCAATCACGAGTAGTCATTTCTTGTAAGAAAGGAATGTTGGAAGAAATAAAGACAATCTTCGAAACACACAGAATAAATTATTCCGAAATAGGTCAGGTCAAAAAGGGAGGAACACTTTCGATAAACAATATCATCGAAGTATCAAATAATCAATTGTTACAATCTTACGGATTGCATTGAATTAACTTTACATAATCTTTATTATCCTACACAAACGAGTTTCTTTTTACCATGTTTAGATTCGATTGTGTTGGAGTTTTAAATATGAGTTAGGATTGTGTGGTTGCTACGTCCTGCTTCTCTTTCACTTTGTACAGGATTCCGAATGGAATAATCACACAATAACCAAGTACAAGTAAAATAGGAGCAACGACTAACGGCATAAATCCTTCCACGCCGTTCGATGCAAGAGCAAAATATCCAACGATGATGACGATTAACCCAATCGCCAGGATAATGTAATTTTGCTTCTCTAATGGGAAGATAATTGATTTACTGCTTTTTATTTTCTTTTGTTCTGCTTTTGCCATAATATTTTCTTTCGGTTTAATTTAGAAAAATTCGTCGTTAGTTCAAAGTAATTGTAGTTGACCATCAAACATTTTGTAGGTTTTCTTACAGTCTTTCGATAATTGCTCATTGTGTGTCACTACAATTACTGTCATGCCTTGTTCCTGATTCAATCGCTTCAGGATATCATAAATCAACAAACTACTAACTGAATCAAGATTACCGGTTGGTTCATCGGCAAGGATGACAAGCGGAGTATTTGCAATCGCCCGACCGATAGCAACCCGTTGTTGTTCACCGCCGGATAATTCATTCGGTTTATGATTCGTGCGACTACTAAGTTCGAGTTGCTTCAAAATTTCATTTGCATTGTTCTTTGCAACTGAAGTTTTTTCTCCGGCTACAAGCATCGGGAGCATTACATTTTCTATTGCTGTAAATTCGTTCAACAAATGGTGAAATTGAAATACAAATCCTATAAACTTTCCGCGCCTTGTTGTCAATTCATCTTTTTTCAGCGTACTGAGTTCAGTTTCTTGCCAAAACACTTTTCCATTTGTTGGAGTGTCAATTCCACCAAGGATGTGCAACAACGTGCTTTTCCCTGAGCCGGAAGCGCCAACGATTGCAGTCATTTCACCCTGTTCAATGGTCAAATTGATACCCTTGAGGACATGCAATCCTCCCTCCTTTCCCTCTATCGAGGAAAAAGATTTGTGCAAATCTTCGCATCGTAACAATGGATGATGTGAATTCATTCCCATCTGATACATTCCGACGGTTGATATTCAGTTATTTTGTTACTTGGATAATAGGCAGAGAGCAAACTCAGCCCTAACGAGACTACTGCGACAGAGAGAAAATCAATCGCGTGAATCTCGACAGGTATTGCCGGGATGATATACACACTCGTATCTAATGCAAATAATTGATAGTTCACTTGGAGATATAATACAAAAATTCCCAAAAGAATTCCTAATGTTGTGCCGATAATGCCAACTAATAAACCCTCATAGATAAACGCTTTCTTAATTCTCCTTGAAGTCATTCCAAGTGTTTGCAGAATTCCAATGTCACGTTTCTTCTCGACGATGCTCATCGCCAACGAACCCATGAGATTAAATGAAGCCACAACTATTATTAAAGACAGGATGATGTAACCAGCCCATCGTTCCAACATCATAACAAAATACAAATCCAGATGAAGGTCCTGCCAGGTAGAGATTTGAATATCACTCGGGAGTTTCTTTGATAACTCATTCTTCACAAATTCTGCATCTTCAAAGTTTGTAAGCCGTGCTTCCAATGCATGTATTTGTCCACCAACATTAAACAGACTTTGTGCCCATGGCAATGAAACGTACGCATAATTTGCATCATACTCTTTATTGTTCGAGAGAAAGATACCGGTAATGCGAAATGACTTGAATTCAGGAGTTGCTATTGTTTGAAACATCGCTTCAAAATCACCGGGACTGACTACCGTTACTTCTTCACCGACCATACATCCGAGTTGTTCTGCTAACGTTAGACCAATTACCATCCCTCCTACTTCGGATGAAGGATTAAATTTCAGTTCACCTGCAATAATGCTTGAGTTCAAACCGGAAACTGTTGAAACCTTTTGCTCATCAACACCACGAACAATGACAACAACATTCCGGTTCTTTGTTATAATCATTGCCTTTCCGGAGAGAACAGGAGCGCTTGCGATTACCTGAGGAAGCGAATGAACTGCCCGTTCAATGTTTGAATACTGAGTTGAATCAAATCCGCCTGATTTTTCGATTCTTACATGCGGGTCGAACCCGACTAACACCTTTGTAACTATTCCGCTGAAACCGTTAAAGACTGACAAGACAATCAGTAACGCCGCAACACCGATAGTTATTCCTCCTATCGAAATAATAGTAATGATGTTCACAAATCTGACTGAGCGTTTTGCAAACAAGTATCTCGATGCTAAGAATAATTCGACAGGTTGCATCAGAAACGAATTGCAGAAATAGTATTAATTCTTGATGCCGCTCGTGATGGAAGCAATGTTGTTATCATTGCCAACACTAACGCAACACCGGAGACAAGAAGAAAATTTTGAACCTTGAATTCAATCGGAACTGTCGTCATAAAATAAATATCTGACGGCAAGGAAATAACGCGGAACTCCTGCTGAAGGAAACAAATTGCCGCTCCAAGGATATTCCCAAGTCCTATTCCAATCAACGAAATGAAAATTCCCTGATAGAAAAAGATTCGTTGTAAATGTGTGCGTGTTGCTCCCAACGTTGAAAGAATCCCAATCGCCTTTATCTTTTCAAGAACAAACATCAGTAACATTCCTAAGATATTCACGGTTGCAACAACGATGATGAGAACGAGAAGAATGGGCGAGAGTTTCTTTTGCAAATCAATCCACGAGAACAAATTCCGATACAACCGAAACATCGTTGTGACATGATAAGGAAAGCCGAGCGAGACGGACAATTGTTTTGAAAGCGATTCAACGCTTGAAATATCACGAACCGAAACTTCATAGCCGCTGATTGCCCCGGTCATACTGAATAATTGTTGTGCGGCAGAAATTCCGGTGAAGGCATAAATATCATCGTACTCCGACATGCCCGATTCATACATCCCGCAGACAATAAATTGTTTTGCTTTAGGTTGCATCTGTTGAAGTTCACCTGAGATGCCGAACACTATCACGCTCTCCCCTACGCGAACGTTCAATTTTCTTGCAAGTTTTTTTCCAATGATGATTTGATTAGCGGTCGGCGATGCCTGTAGTTGTTCCCCTTCAATCAAATAGTTAGATAATGCCGGATGGACATTCTGAAGGTCAATCCCCTTCAAATAAATTCCTTCAACAGAATGTTTTGAACGAATCATCCCCTCCTTTGCAACATAAGGATTTACAGAAAGTATTTCAGGATGTTCATCGCGAAGTTTTTTCGGGAGCGATTCAACTTCAGGCAGTGACTTCCCCTGAAATCCTGTCACTTGTATATGAGTGACAAACGCAATCACTTTATCTTTGATTTCTTTTTCGAAACCGGAGAGTATTGAGAGCGTAATAATCAGCGCGGCAGTTCCAAGCGTAATTCCAAGTATGGAAACTACCGTTATGAACGAAAGTGTTCCTCCTTTTCCTTGAGATTGGAGGAACCGCTTTGCTATGAACCATTCAACTGACAAACAGTTGCTCCGTTAGTTTTTCTTTGTTGTGAATTCGAGGAGATATGCCTTGATGAAATTATCAATATCGCCATCCATAACCGCCTGTGTGTTGCTTGTCTCCACATCGGTGCGATGGTCTTTCACCAAATTATAGGGATGAAACACGTACGAACGAATCTGACTTCCCCATTCGATTTTCTTTTTCGTACTTTCAATGGCTGATAATCTCGCTTCTTCTTCTTCTTTTCTCAATTGATAAAGCCGGGACTTCAACATTTTGAGTGCGCGTTCTTTGTTTTGAAATTGAGAACGCTCCTGCTGACACGCTACCACAACTCCTGAAGGAATGTGCCTGATGCGCACTGCCGTTTCAACTTTGTTGACGTTCTGTCCTCCCTTTCCACCAGCACGGTACGTATCGAATTCCAAATCCGCCGGGTTGATTTCAATTTCAACATCGTCTTCAATTTCGGGATAGACAAACACGGATGAGAAGGAAGTATGTCTTCGGGCGTTCGCATCGAAAGGAGAAATTCTGACGAGCCGATGCACACCGTTTTCCGCCTTCAAATATCCGAAAGCAAACTTCCCCTGAATTTCAATTGTGGCGCTTTTAATACCCGCGCCATCGCCTTGTAATTCATCGAGCAAAAATACTTTATACTTTTTCTGTTCTGCCCAACGAGTGTACATGCGAAGAAGCATCTCAGCCCAATCCTGCGCCTCGGTCCCTCCCGCCCCTGAGTGGATGGTGAGAATACAACTCTTCTCATCATCATCGCCGCTCAACATATTCCGAAACTCTAAGTCGGCAACAACAGTTTTAATCTCTGTAATTTCTTTGACAAGTTCGTTCGCGAAACTTTCATCCCCCGATTCGACCGCCAACTCAAGCATCGCTTGCCCATCATGGAATTTCCGCTCAACACTTCTGTACGCCTCAGTCCACTCCTTCCTTTTGGTAATTTCCTGCATCACTTTTTGAGCAGAAATATTATCGTTCCAAAAATTCTCCGCGTGTGTTTGCGCTTCTAACGCGGCGATTTGTGATTCTCTTGCATCAACGTCAAAGATACCTCCGGAGTTGTGAAAGTTTTTCGTTGAGTTCTGTTAATTGTTCTTTAAGTTCTTCAAACATAATTTCCTGATATAAGTAATAAGTAAAACTGTGTATGGTGTTTCATGAACATGTTATGATTCCATGCCCGATACAAACGCTTCCTTGTGCCTTACAAATGCAAGGTTGCTATAATAGTTTGCGAAGATGCACATTTCGGAGGCTTGGTTGCAACCTTCTTTTGCGAAGTTGTTAGTTACAAATGCTTGGATGCGCAATGCGAATACAAAGATGCGCACTGCGGAAGCTTACCTGCAACAATCTTTTGCGAAGATGCAACATGCGGATGGAAGTATGCAAAAAGTTTTTGCCTGAAAGTGCTTTGTGGAAGCATTCAAATAATGAAAATATGCGAGTACATTGAATATAGAAGCATGGTTGCGATGGTTTATAGCGAGAGCGTTCGACGAAATATTGCTAATTGTCGGCTTCAAGCCCTGAGTTGTATATTCCTAAAACTATATGTCAATCGTTTCTTCAATTTCGATTTCCATTCTGAGCATTGCACTGCTGAGGGTTTTTCCTTGCGCATCGTTTTTCAATGAAACCGTCCCCCCTCCGCCAAGCGAATTGTGAAGGAGAAAATTCAAGGCATTCAGATTCGGTAGTTCAAATCGTTCTACTTTTCCTAAGCAAATGCCTTCGAAATGTTCCTTCACTCGTTCCGCAGTTACATACTTTTGCAGAATTGGATAATACTCAGGTTTCAGCGCGATGATGCCGACATTTCCTGTGTCGCCCTTATCGCCGGAGCGGGCGTGACAGATTTTTGAGAGTTGGAGTTTCATAAATTTGATCTAATGTCTTGGTGTAATTATTCTTGGACAGTATCCTGTTTTACGATTTGCCATTGACCATTAATCAATTCTTTCCGTATCTCAACAGTCGCTTTACCGTCATCAGTAGATTCTGAACTTTCTTTTGCGGAAAGTTCATACATTGTACCATTCCATTGATATTCGGAATGACTATATTTATTCAAACCCACTCTTCCACCAGTTGTTATTTGTTCGTTCTCAGTATCGATGTAAATATCCTGTCGACCAAACATTGCAGTCAGGCTAGAATCCAAATAGAAGCGTTGTTGTTTAGAATCGTAAGTTACAAACCAATTATTACCAACATTGCCAGCAGTATTTTCCGTAAAAGAAATAATGATATCTTTATAACCATCGTAATTCACATCAATAACTTGCATACTTTGTTCAAACATAGATAAGGCGCCCGTGGAAACTTCGATTGAATCGATTTGAATTTTATACACATTTGACAACGATTCTACTTTAGAATATAGAATTATTAAAGAACAATAATCAAAAATACTGTGCTTACTGTCGAGCGTATTGGTGATTGTATGAATATAGTACTGAAGAGAATCATCGGCTATCGCTTCTCTCCTTAAATCATTTATATTCCGTGATTTTACCATGGTATCACTATTTGCATAATGGAGTGAGAGGGAATCATCCTTTGTAAGAGATAAACATTTTTCTGGAGAAAGTGTGTCCAGTATGCTTGAATTTGACAAGGTTTGTTTTTGTGAAAGCCGATTATCCCTTTTTGAACGTTGACAAGACAAAAGAAGAACAAATAGACATAATGTCGTATGTAAAAGAAATCGCGTTTTCATTTTAAAAAAAAATCTAAATTATACCTCTGTTACAATCACTTCTGGCTGCACGGCACTTTTTGGAATTAACGAGGGCCAATACGCAATTACTTCACCCGGCTTTGGTCTTCCACCTGCAAATCCTGTAACGGATGGTGGTCCTGTCAAAATCAATGGCGCTAATTCTTTGCCGAATGATTCGACTGCTTTGTGGTCATGCCCGCGAACACCGACACGCAACACTACTTCATTGATAACATTTGGCATTTCCGCCAACGGACCGTGACACGAATTCAAACCGAGAAACTCCGTTCGTATTTCATCAAACTTCAAACCTAAATCTTGTAATCTTGTTCGAAGAATCTCGTCAGCTTTCTTTGCTTTCTCAAGAGCATCGGGCCATGCATACGTCAATGTTCCGATTGCAGTCCAACCATCGCTGTAGGACATAGAAACCTTGTATGAATCTGTTGCAGGTCTCCCTTTGACATTGAACATTCTCACCCGGTTTTCATCAACCTGTTCTAATTTGATAGTCGTAAAATCAGCAATACAATCCGGCGTAATGTAGTTGGATGGATTTCCAATCTCGTACATCAACTGTTCAGAAATTGTTTGAACAGAAACAAGTCCGCCTGTGTTTTCATGCTTTGTAAAAATCATATCACCATTCGGAAATGCTTCAGCAATCGGAAATCCGATGTGTGCAAGGTCGGGAATATCTTTCCAATTGTACATACAATTTCCGCCGCTTGCCTGTCCGCCGCATTCGAGGATATGTCCGGCAACGACTCCGGTTGCAAGTTTATCCCAATCATCCCACGACCAACCAAATTCATGAATCATCGGCGCGTACGTGAGCGCAGTGTCTGTCGTTCTTCCGGTGATAACAATATCCGCGCCCTGCTTCAATGCTTCAACAATCGGTCTTGCTCCAAAATAAACATTTGCGCTAAGAATCTTATGTCCAACACTGTCGAACTTCTCACCCGTTTCCATGTTATTCAAATAAATACCTTGTTGGGCAAGCGTATCAAACTTTCCTAAAAGGTCATCACCGGAAACAATTCCAATCTTCAGCCCCTTGATTCCCTTTTTATGCGCCCATTTAAGAATTGCATCACTGCATCCTTTAGGATTTACGCCACCACCGTTGGTAATAATCTTAATCTTCTTCTCCAAACAAATTGGAAGAATATGTTCAACAATGGTGACTAAATCTTTTGCATATCCATGCTCAGGATTACGATGCTTTTGTTTTTGCATGATGGACATCGTTACTTCTGCAAGGAAATCCATCATGAGATAATCAATTTGACCCTTCGATACTTGGTTGTACGGTGCTGACGGTAAATCACCCCAGAAACCTTGACCTGAGGCGATACGAATTTTATTTTTCAAAGCTAACTCGTTTTCTTCCAGTGCGTATTGTCTTAAGAACATTTTTTGTAGAAACTCCTAATTCGATTCCTTCAATATCTAATGGAGATGCCTTTGCACTTTCCGCAATCACTACAATAAGAACGGATGTATCAACAACTATTTGCATAATGTCAAACAGTTACCGCTTTATACCCATAACACAAAATTCCTGCTTTGCCATCTTCCTGGATACGACGGAAAACCAATCGAACCTTCTGACCTATTGTCAATTCTTCCGGTTCAACATCAGCAATCTGTGTAGTAATTCTGACTCCGTCATTCAGTTCAACGATGCCGACGGCAAACGGAGTTTCTTTAGAAAATTTATCAGAGGCAACCCGGATAACTGTGTACGTGATGAGTTTACCTTCATCATGTAGTTTAATGGTTTCAAACTTTCTCGCTTTACATTCAGGGCAAATGAGACGAGGCGGGAAACTGATATTTCCACACGACGAACATTTTGCCGCTTCAAGACGATAACGTTGCGGAACTTCTCGATGGTATCTTGCCGTAATCATTTTGACTCCAAAATATGTATAACACAACTTGCACCACTACCACCCATGTTTTGTGCCATTCCAACATGAGCATCTTTCACTTGCCGACTTCCTGCATTCTGATTGAGCTGTTCATACAATTCAATAATTTGTGCAATGCCTGTCGCACCAACAGGATGTCCTTTCGATTTCAATCCACCGCTTGTATTCACAGGGATTCGATTACATTCGATTGATGTCCAGCCATTGAGTGCCGCTTCACCACCTTTTCCTTTTTCAAAGAAGCCAAGGTCTTCAGTTACAGCAATCTCAGCGATGGTAAAGCAGTCATGAACTTCAACCAAGTTAATATCGCTCGGCTTTTTGTTTGACATTTGATACGCTTTCTTAGCCGCATTCACAACTGAACCAAGTGTAGTGATTTCCTTCCTGCTGTGAAGAGCTATCGTATCTGATGCTTGTGAAGATGCAATCACTCGAATCGGATTCTTTCCGAGTTTTTTTGCAACTTCCATTGTGGTAACGATTACAGCCGCAGCGCCATCACTCACGGGTGAACAATCTAACAAACGAAGAGGGTCGGAAACCATAGTCGCTTTCATTACTTGTTCCATCGTTACTTCCGAACGAAATTGAGCATTGGGATTCTTTGCTCCGTTGCGATGATTTTTTACTGCAACTGCGGCGAGCTGTTCGCGTGTCGTTCCGTACTTTTGCATGTGCGCTTTTGCAATCATCGCATATAAACCGGGAAACGTTACACCTTGAAAAACTTCATATTCCTGATCTGCGGCGGTTGCGAGTACTTCAGTAACATCTGCACCATCAGTCATTTTCTCAACTCCACCTGCAAGTACAATATCGCTCATGCCGGATGCGACTTCAAGAAAAGCTTGACGGAAAGAAACACCTCCTGAAGCACAAGCTGATTCTACGTGCGTGGAAGGTATTGGATTCACTCCGAGATAATCCGCCATTACAGCGCCAAGATGTTCTTGTCCAACAAACAAACCGGATGACATCGCGCCGACATACATCGAATCAATGTGGTCAACGCCGGAATTTTCAATTGCTTTGAGAGCGGCTTCAACAAATATATCTTTGATAGATTTGTCCCAAAGTTCACCGAACCTTGTCATGCCTGCTCCAATTACTACAACGTCTCTCATCTTCGTTCTCCTTATTCGTTTAACTTAATTTTACGACGGAACTTTGCATACTCTCCATAGTTCAGATGGATTTTATTTTTGTCCAACATATCCCGAAACTTTGGCGCACGGTCTTGTACTTTTGGAAGTTCATCGGTTACACGATAAATGAAACCATCGCTTCCCGCGCCCGAACCAAATGAAACCATGAAAATCATATCATTCGGTTTTGCAACATCGAGAACTGCAGCAAGTCCTGTTGGAGATGAACCTGAATACGTATTTCCCATCAAAGGAACAATCCAACCTACTTCTAGTTGTTTCTTCGTGAAACCAAGTCGTTTGCCTACTTCTTGTGGAAACTTTCCGTTCGGCATGTGAAAGATTGCATACTGAAAATCCTCCGGCTTCATTTTTGATTTCTCAAGCAAAGCATTTGCCGCGCCCATAATATGTTTGAAGTATGCCGGATCTCCCGTGAATCTTCCACCATGACGAGGATACGATTCACCTTCACGTCTCCAAAAGTCCGGAGTGTCTGAAGTATAACTATTAGTAAATAATATTTCCGCGACAACCTTCTCTGTTCCCATAATAAATGCCGCTCCGCCTGCGGATGCAGAATATTCAAGTGCATCACCCGGCGCACCTTGAGAAGTATCAGCGCCAATTCCAAGTGCATATTTCATTTCACCCGATTTTACATGACTATATGCAACGTACATGGCTTCACTTCCCGCTTTGCAAGCAAATTCGAAACTTGAAACATGAACATGAGGTCCGATTCCGAGCGCATCAATTAAAATTGTTCCGCTTGGTTTGACCGCATACGGATGAGATTCAGAGCCAATATACACAGCACCGATTTCCTGCGGGTCAATCTGTGCACGTTTGAGAGCATTTTTCGCGGCGGCAACGGAAATTGTAATTGTATCTTCGTCCTGACCGGGAACTGTTTTCTCAATCAATTGCAGTCCGCGCTGTATTGCTTCCGCGTCCGCTCCCCACTGATGTGCTATTGTTTCTGCTTTGATGCGATACCGGGGTACATACGCACCGTAACCAACTATTCCGATCATAAGATTTCCTATATTTTGTTATTGTCTGTTATAAGTTGAAGAAAAACTTTTTCAGAAAGTTTTATAAATCGCTCTGCGTTATTAATTTCCACTTCAGCAGTTTGCCGACTGAACTCTACGAAATCACCATAATCAGCATCTTCTCGAAATACTTTCAATGTTTTGATAATTTTGTTGAATTCTTTTGGAAATATTTTCGTACGGATAAAAAATTCATTGAATAAAATTATTACGCCTTCGTGTCGCTTGCTATCTTTATGGTGTAACGCGAGCAATGCACGCATCGCGGTTAAGACAGCATAATATGCTTTCCCTATTGCATCCCCATAATTTCCAAGTTGAAAGTGCTGTCTTGCTATCCGTAGATTGTCGCTTGCCTTCTCAAGCCGATATTTTGCTAAATCTTTATGATGATTTTCCATTACAAAGCTATGCCTTCTTTGTAAACATCTTCAAAGAAAAACGAATGCATTTCAAGGTTCCTCTGCTCTTCGTATTCACTGTAAGCAACTGGAGAAATCAAAACATCAAACTCATCAAAGATGTCTGCTGTTACCTGTCCTATTTTACTTATAATTTGTACGGTACTCTTTTTCGTTACTATGAAAACATCAATATCAGAATCTACGTGAAAATCTCCACGTGCTTTTGAACCAAAGAGTAAAATCCTTAGTAATCGTTTTCCGAGAGATTTTTTTATTCTCTTTGAAAACTCCTTAATCGCCTTTCTTTCTTTAGGTTCAAGATTTATTTCAGCAATTTTCTTCTTCATACAACTCTAATATGCAATTCTTTCAATTGTCTTTCATCTACATCTGACGGTGCATCATCCATCAGTGACATTGCGCTTGTTGTTTTCGGGAACGCAATGACATCGCGAATGGATTTTTCACCATTCAGCAACATGCAAATTCTATCAAACCCGAACGCGATTCCACCATGTGGCGGCGCGCCGTAACGAAAGGCATCAAGCATGAATCCGAACTTTTGTTTTGCTTCTTCCTCTCCTATACCAAGAAGTGAAAATACTTTGCTTTGCAATGTCCTATCATGAATACGAATGCTCCCGCCTGCAATTTCGCTACCGTTCAAAACTAAATCATACGCACGGGCGCGGGCTTTTGAAGGGTCAGAATCAAGTAACTCTGCGTCTTCAAACTTGGGCGAGGTGAATGGATGATGAACTGCAACATATCGCTTTTCTGTCTCATCATACTCAAACATCGGGAAATCTGTTACCCAGAGCAAATTGTTCTTGCTTTCGTCAATGAGATTGAGACGACGAGCCATTTCCAATCGTAAACTCCCCAAAATATTGTACGCTTTCGACCAAGAATCAGAAATAAGAAAAATCATATCTCCGACGTTTGCTTGCATCTTTTCTTTAATCGCATTGATAGTTTCTTTACCAAGGAACTTCTCGCTCGGAGTTTCGACACCATTTTCAGTTACACGCATCCAAACTAAACCACCCGCACCATTGCTCTTTACAAAATCAGTCAATACATCAAGTTGATTACGTGTGTAGGTTGCACAACCGGGTGCTGTAAATCCCGAAACAACTCCCCCCTTTTTTATTGTTTCACTAAATACCTTAAACTCTGTTGTAGCAACAATATCGTTGATACAAGTAAAAGTCAATCCGAAACGTGTATCAGGTTTATCTGAACCATAAAGTTCCATCGCCTGCTTATAGGATATACGGGGAAACGGTAATTGGATATCGATGCCATTCAGTTCTTTGAAGAACCGTTGCATCAATCCCTCAACTATCCCGTAGATTATTTCCTCATCAACGAATGACATTTCTACGTCAATCTGAGTGAACTCCGGCTGACGGTCTGCTCGTAAGTCCTCGTCCCTGAAACATTTGACAATCTGAAAATATCTGTCCATTCCTGCAACCATCAGGATTTGTTTGTAGGTCTGTGGAGACTGAGGCAGTGCATAAAATCTCCCCCGATGAATGCGGCTTGGCACCAAATAATCCCTTGCTCCCTCCGGAGTACTCTTCATAAGAATCGGAGTTTCTACTTCAACAAAATTCTGAGCATCGAAATAGTTTCTCGTGATGAGATACATCTTATGACGTGTTATTAAGTTCTTCTGCATAGCAGGACGACGTAGGTCGAGATAACGATACTTCAGACGTACTTCTTCGTTCACTTGCAATTGGTCTTCAATCGGGAACGGCGTTGTATCTGCTTTGTTCAGTATTTCCAGTTTCGTCGCCATAATATCAATCTCACCCGTCGGCAACGAGAGATTATCTGTTCCTTCAGGGCGATGCTCGACAGTACCGGTGACAGAAACAACAAACTCAGTTCGTAGCGCACCAGCAAGTTCGTGAACCTGCGCATTGTTCTGAGGGTTAAACACGACCTGTGTTTTACCAAAGCGGTCACGCAAATCAACAAAAATAACACCGCCAAGGTCACGACGTGTATCAACCCAGCCGGTAAGTGTAACTGTTTTTCCAATATCGCCCACACGCAGTTCTCCGCAGGTGTGAGTACGCTTAGTAAAATTATTCAAATGATGCTCTGATAAATGATGATGAAAAGTAAAAAACGAAGTAGGTCAAATTAGAAACCTGACCTACAAATTGCGAAGAAATATAGGAAAATCGGGTATGACTGACAAACCGCTAAACAATAAAAAAGTATTATTTGAAGGTTGCTTACTCCTTGACTCCCTCATATTCAGCTATCTTGATTCTGAAATCGTCAGGTACACGAACCGGCATATCAGATTTTGAATCAAGCCAAACATGGACTGCAACATTCTCCGCAATCAATCGGTTAGAAATAGTTTCATATATCTTCCCTTCAAACACAAAACTTGTATTGCTAACATGGGAGATTTTTGTATAAACATCAAGTGCTTCATCGAAGCGGGCGGGTGAACGATAATCTATTTCATTACGGGCAACAACAATCTTTGAATTTCCCATAATGCTCTCCATTGAAACATGAATACCAAGATGTTTCAAGTATTCAATGCGTCCGATTTCAAAATATAAGAGGTAGTTGGCATTGTGGACAATGCCTTGCCAATCTACCTCGAAATTTCGTACGCGAACCTGAGACTTGAATCGGAAGTTGTCTCTCATCCGAAAAGCCGTTGAAGTACGTCTGCGGCTTCTTTCACTTCATCCATACTTACATCAAGATGGAAGACTGCACGTATGGAAGAATGTCTTTCCGGAGTCATCAATACACCTTGTTCTTTTAACATAGTAAGAACTTCTTGCTGAGATTTTTTTAGTTTTTGAATCTCAATAATTACCATGTTAGTTTGGACAGTATTTTTATCAATATGAAGCATTTGCACATCCTTCAAAGCATTTGCAAAGAAAGTTGCTTTCTCATGGTCTTCTTTTAAGCGTTCAATATTGTTATCTAACGCATAGAGAGCTGCCGCAGCAAGAATACCAGACTGTCGCATTCCACCACCGAAGAGTTTTCGGTACCTTCTTGCCCGGTCAATAAACTCACGTGAACTGATAATCATGGAGCCAACCGGTGCGCCAAGTCCTTTTGAGAAACAGACAGAAATCGAGTCAAAGTAATGAGCATATTCACGCGGTTGAATTTTTGTTGCAATGCAGGCATTCCATATTCTTGCTCCATCTAAGTGCATTCTTAGTTTGTAATCTTTCGCAAGTTGATGGATTTGTTGAATTTCATGGAAAGGATAAATTGTTCCACCGGTTCTGCCAAAAGTATTCTCCAGGCAAATGAGTTTCTGTATCGGTAGATAATAAGCTCTTGGTCTCATCATCTTTCGAAGTTGCTTTGAAGTCATCATTCCGTCCACGCCCATAACACTTCGCATTTGTACGCCGGAGAGAAATGCGGATGCGCCTGTTTCATAGACAAAAATATGTGAATCCTGATCCAACAATATTTCATCACCGGGTTGAGTGTGAACTTTAATGGAAACTTGATTTCCCATCACACCGCTTGGGACAAAGAGCGCAGCTTCTTTTCCGAACATTGATGCTACACGTTCCTGAAGTTTGTTGACCGTCGGGTCTTCACCAAAAACATCATCGCCCACTTCTGCTTTCATCATCGCCTCCAACATACCTTGAGAAGGTTTTGTAACTGTATCGCTTCGTAAATCAATATATTTCATTTTGTTTCTCTTGTTGAGTTCTAATTAATAAATAATATTTTTTGCCTAATGCTGAAACTATAAACATGCTTGCAAGTATTATGCAAAGCGTTGCAAACCAATCACCGTATCGAGTATAAAAAGTAAGTTCATGACGTAACTCGACTTCGCCAATAGTAATTTGCCTCGTGAATAGCTCAGACGGCTCTAATATATTACCAAATGGGTCAATTATGCAAGAAATACCTCCGGTTGCACAGCGAGCAAGCCAGCGTCTGTTTTCAATTGCTCGAAATACAGAATATTGCAAGTGTTGATAGGCTCCTGATGTTTTTCCCCACCAACTATCAATGGTAATGATTGTGAGGAACTGCGCTCCGTTCCGAACAAATTCGGTAACAAAGCCAGGGAAGATTGATTCAAAACAGATAAGAGTTGAAAACTTCGCGTTTGTGTTATTTTTTGTTTGAAATTGAAATACAGTATGCTCTTTTCCTCTTCCCCATCCTCCTAAACCTAAGTCCCACTGAAATGCATTGAGGAAATTCAATTCATCTGAAAATGGAACTCGCTCTGCAAACGGGACAAGCAATTTTTTGTGATACCTCTGAACCGTGTCTGAGTTGTACTCTAATAAAATGGCGCCATTAAAATTTTCATATCTCTTACCTTCTTGATTGTGTTTACTTGTGCTCGGTGCAGTTTTGTTATCTGAGTAGTACACAATATCCGGCACGCCTGTAACAAGATTGAGTTTTGCGGAGAGTAATTCCTCCTTGAGTTGCTCAAGGTAATACTGATTATTGCGATGTAAGAGATAAAAAGGAATAGCAGTTTCAGACCAAAGAACGAGGTCAATGTTCTTCCCCGCGAGAGTCCTTGTCATTTCACGATGAAGAAGAAACGGTTCAAACTTATCTGCCTTCCATTTTTCGAATGGGTCAATGTTTGGTTGAATGAGCGCAACCCGCACTTTCTCAGAATGATTACTTTTGTTTTGTTCTTGTAAAACAATAAATCCATGAACATATGGAACAAGGAAGATGATGAGAAGAGATAGGAATGAGAGGAGAGATTGCCTTGCAACAAGTTTCCACTCATGTTTTAGTATTTTTCTTATCAGGAAAAAGAGGCAAATGTTGATGCAGAGAATCCAAAAGGAAACTCCATAGACACCTGTGAAAGAAGCAAATTGAATTGCAGAAAGATTATATGTCTGAGTGTTACCAAGTGTAAGCCACGGGAGTGCAAGTTCGGTTTTTGCACGAAATAACTCTAACCCAATCCAGCAAAAAGGGAAAGATAGTACTGCAACATTAAAACTGAAGTAACGTCGGATAAACTGAAATGCGGCTATGGGAATTAAATAAAAAAAAGGATTGAGAAGAAGTAATCCTGCGCCGCCAAGCATTTGGTAAATGTCCCGTCCATGGGTAAAACCTCCTGCCCAGTATCCTACAATGATATGCCAGAGAAAAAAAGCAACGTAACTAAATCGAAAGGCATCAAGATAACTCTCCAATTTTTCCATAAGGAATAATAGAAGTGTAATACCGACGAATGCTGTAACACCGGTTTGAATTGGTGGAAATGACATACCCAACAATACTCCGGTAGCCAAAGCGAAAATTAAGTTTCGTTTGGTAGCGCCTCGGTTATTTGAAAATACATTTTGTTCCACTTAATCCGGAAGATTTTTTATCTCAAGTGAAGGAATCAATCTACCAGTAAACTGTAGTAACGAAACGATGATTAACCCGCAAACAATACCAATAATTCCTCCGACGAAGACATCGTAGGGATAATGAACTCCAACATATACACGGGAGAACGCCACAACTATTGCGTAGGTAAAAAATGCCCAAGCAAATTTTCGATAATACACGCCCAGAAATGTTGCAGCAGCAAAACTATTAACAGCGTGCGAGGAAGGAAATGAATATCCGCTTCCGCATGGAACGAGCAACCGCAAATGCTCCATAACAATCTTCCCGTTAATATCGTGACAAGGACGTGGACGCATAATTGCTTTTTTGATGAATGTACTACTAAGTTGGTCGCTAAATACGATTAGAGGAATAAGAGCAAGAGCAATGATTCGTCCCTTCTTCCCTCCTTTCCAAAGTAACAGAAGCCAAAGACTACCGAACAAAATCCAACCGAACCAATGCTTGTTCAGGTCGGTAAGAAATGGCATTGTTGCATCAAAGAAAGAATTTGCCATTCCCTGGTTACAAAGATTAAAAAGAGATTTGTCAATTTGTAGTAGAAACTCAGACATTCGATTTTGCCTTTCGTTGTTTAATGAAATATCGAACAGTAAAAATGATTATCACTATAATCAATATTCCGGTAACTGCCTGACTGTAAGCGCTTAAGTAAAAACCAATCTGTTCCCAATTCTTTCCTAACGAATAACCGGCATAAACAAGAATTGAATACCAGAATAAAGAACTAAAAAATGAAAGCACCGTCGTTTTGAATGGGTCAAGATGTGAAACACCGGCGAAGAACGAGACAACGGCGCGAGTACCGGCTAAAAATCTGTTCCCGACTATTAACCAATAGCCATATTTCTCAAACCATCCATCGAGTTTGTTTACGGTCTCCCTTGGGATAAACCTTAACTTCCCCTCATCAAGAATCTTCTTTCCGAACCAGTTTCCCAATGTAAACATAGCAATAAAGCCTAATGTACTACCGAATACTGCTGCGTTCAACGCAAGGAGAAAATTACCTTTCCCTAAGGAAGCGAGAGCGCCACCGAATACTACTGCAACATCGCTAGGCAAGGGGGGAAATAAATTTTCAATAAATGCAACGCCAAAGATAATAATATAAATCCAAAACGGATCTACCTGAGAAAGCAGAGTAATGATTTCGTTCAATCACACCCCGGTACTTCTTGGAGTGATGCAATTGCAAATGCGGCGGCTCCTTCACCTTTACCGATGAAACCCAATCCTTCATTTGTTGTTGCCTTTATTGATACATCTGCAACCCTAATAGAAAGAGATTGAGCTATACGTTCTCTCATCAATTCAACAAACGAAATAATTTTGGGCTTCTCCATTATTAAAGTTGCATCAATGTTGTTAACTGATAATTGATGTTGCTTCAGTAAACCTGCAACATGTTGTAACAAGACCAAACTGGAAATACCTTCGTAATTCGGATCAGTATCGGGAAAATGTTTTCCGATATCGCCGAGCGCAGCTGCGCCAAGCAATGCATCTGCTATGGCATGACACAGTACATCTGCATCAGAATGACCATCAAGTCCTTTCTCGAAAGGAATTTCCACTCCACCAAGAATTAGTTTCCTGTTTTCAATGAATTTATGAACATCGTACCCGATACCGAATCGCATGTGTCCTCTTTACCGAATAGAAAATTGATTGAATATTCCGGTTGGCTCATTCCACTCAATGACAACGTCCGAAACATGAGAAATGCGTGGACCGACTTTCACTTCTTTAATTAATTCTTCGATTGAACCACGAGTTCCTTCCGCTTCGATTTCGACATCGCCGTTAAACAAATTTCTTGTGTAACCGTGAATACCGAGTTTTACGGCTTTTGAGTAAACAAAATATCGAAAGCCGACGCCCTGCACTAAACCTTTGACTACTATCTTTGCTGAACAATTCATAGTGTGAGAATGAAAATACAAGGAAATGGAAAGAAATCAAAAACAAACACCCCTCATGGATTACTCCACGAGGGGCGTCTGGTAGGGTTGTTGAGGGTACTACGTTCGTGTATTAATGTTCTATGAGTCTCTGTTTCCCCACCGCGGCAAACGTTATCAATGCAATGGTCCAGATTAAATATAAAAACGGATTTTGTACGACGACAGAATCTTGTAGCGTTCCAAGAAAATCAAGAAGGGGCTGTTTGCTTGTACAGCCGACGAGCCAAAGTAACGTATAAATTCCTTCAAAGGCATAATTACTGTTCGTCCAGATTGATAAGACAAAAGCAAGTGAAGGAATAAAAGTCGCACTAATTATCCACGCGGCTAACGACGACCATTCACCAGCCAGAACAAATCGAATGGCAGCACCCGCTCCGGTTACTAATGCGACAAGTACTCCTACTGTCCAGAGAACTTGCATCAACATTGCATCTCGTTGTGCATCTTGATTTTTATTTTTGTGTCGGTAATGTTCACTGAGTCTCATACCGAGCCTACTCCAGATGAACAGGGGCCAAACCCATGCGGCAGGCAATAACCACTCCCTCATTATCTCGAAAGGAGCGACAACACAAACGACTAATAACACGGCTGAGACAACGAACCACCACCATGTAGTTTCTTTCACCAATTTCTTCATTTCTGAGTAGAGCATCTGTTCAAATTTCATCCATCGTTGCACCGATAAAATGGGAGTGATGATCTTTTGCACTACAGGGAAGATAATGTTTGTTTCTTCGTTACGTATGTAACTCCTGTCTCTCAAACTATTTCGGAATTTCTTTCTTCGTTCATACGCAGGGTCAAATCGGAAAAACAATAGCCCGGATAAAGACATCAACAATAAAGAAACTCCGACTAATCCTATTCTTGCTGAATAAGTTGAGTGCTTCCACTCAACTCCCTCCCACTCAACTGCTGTAATGATTTTATTAAGGTCTTTTATGGAAATGCCAAAATATATCATCCCGGTATAATCATTATGTTTTTCTTTGATGGATGAACTTAGTTCGGACAGAGTAGGCGTAATTCCAAAAACGTCGTTTTGAGTACCAAGAAAAAGGTGAGTGGTTTGTTCTAATGGTTGCACGGAACTATAGAGAAATCCAATCCAAAGAACGAAGTACAGAATATTTCCAACTGTTCCATTCAAACCTCTTGAAATTTCAAAAAAGATACTTAATGAAGAAACAATAAGTACTACCGGCAACGTTATCATTAAAAAAGGAGATAGGATTGACCAAAGATGAATGTATGGTTCTTCTCCGAAATTCAACTGAAGGATAATACTTGCTAAGGCTGTAAGGAGTACAATCAATGAGAGAACAGCAACATTACTCAGAAATTTTCCAAAGATGTAGGTCGCTTTGCCTAATTTTGTTGTTGCATACAGTTCACTGATACCTAAGTATTTATCCTTTTCGATTCTTCCACGAAGTAGATAAAATCCAGTCAGAGCAATTATCATGGATGTGAGAACCGCCACGACTGTCCCAATCCATGCAGAATTATACAGCGGGCGATAATTCCCCAAGTTAATAATTGTATGGCTTGCATCGGGCGGTGGAACTGCGGCAACGATAATTGCAAGTATTGCCAGACTTGTCAGGAAAAATTTGTCTCTTCGTATTTCATCATAGAAATTGGAAATGACAATTTGTAGTAGAATTCTCAACGTACTCATTGGATGCTTCCTTTCCAGATATGAAGAACATATTGGTAAACATCATTGAGCGTGGGTGTTACGTTAAGTGCGCTCTCTCCCGGTGATTCATCCGAAATTACTCTTATCGTGTCTCCTTGTCGTGTATGTTCCAGCCCTACGGTGAAAAATCGTCTGCGTACGGCTGATAATTGTGAGTTGGGAACTGTCATCTCCCAAACTTTTCCTTTGACAATCTGTTTCATTTCATCAGGAGTTGTTTTTGTTAACAAGGAACCGTTTGACAAGATATATATTTCATCAACCAAGCCTTCTAAGTCTGATGCTCTTTCGGTTGTGATGAACAATAATTTTCCTTGAGAACGCTCAGATAAAATTCTCAAAACATCATGGCGTTCTTCAGGAAGAAGTTCGTCGGATAATTCATCAACGACAAATAGTTTTGGGTCATTTAAGAACATCTGGGCGATGCCTAAATTTTGCCGCATCCCCGGTGAAAGAGTACCCAATATTTGTTTTCTCACTTCGGTTAGTTTCATCAACTCCATCAGTTCAATAATATTGTCGTGATTGAATTTTCTATTTTTTCCTTTTAATGCGGCAATATATTCCAAATACTCAAGTGCAGTCAACGTCGAATATACTCCGAAGTTTTGTGGCATGTACCCCAAATGCGAACGCAATTCATCCGGTGATTGAGAAATATCGGTACCGTTCAGAGTTACGGTTCCCTTTGTTGGCTTTGTTACAGTAGTTAAGATGTGAACTAACGTGGATTTACCCGACCCATACGGACCCAGAATTCCTATTCGCTTGGAATCTATGTCCATACTAAAGTCTTTCAGTCCCCAAAATTTCTTCTGATAGACTTTGCTAATATTTTCAGCAATTAATCTCATAATACCCTCAACAGAATTATTTATGATTAGTGTTGTTTATTCATTGTTTTTGTTAAAACCATTCAACACTTGTGCCATCTGAAAATAAAATAATAGTGGCTTATTTGTTCGAGAAAAGATGTTTGTATTCAAATACTGTATAAAGGATATGTTCAATGATAGAACGTTGTTCTATCATTGAACAATTCAAGGCAAAAAAAAAGCGTCCGTAATCACGGACGCTTTTTGTTTTGTCGCAGTTCACTAATTCACATTGCTAAGAAAATCACTCCTGAAGAGAAATATTACAAAGTTGATGCCACTGAAACTTCATTGAACTCATTTATTCAAGGAGGAAAAAATAGAATCCTTGAAATAGGAATCGTTCCGAGCGCGAACAGTGTTCATAAATAGTACAATCGACGAACGTCAGCACTATTTAGATACAATATGTTCAATTCCATATTCTTTCATTTTTGCATAAAGCGTGTTTCTCCCAATTTGGAGAATCTTGGCGGCTTGAGAAATATTCCAGTCAACTGAATGAAGAACGAATTGAATATGTTTGTTTTCACTCTCGGCAAGTGAAATTAAAGCGGTATGTAAAACGTTGGAATCGAATTTGTCAGAAACATGAATAGAGATATTGGGTTCAATTGCGAGGTCTTCTATCGTTATGAAATCATCACCGGAGAGGGCTATTGCACGTTGTATAGTTGATTGTAATTCACGAACATTTCCGGGCCACTGATATCGTTCTAACGCGGTTAGGGCTTCTTCTGTTAATTTCTTCGGTTGTTGTAGTTTTTTAAACTTATCAAGAAAATATTCTGCAAAAAGTTTGATATCGGAACGTCGGCTACGTAGAGGAGGAATTTCTAACTTCATAACGTTCAATCTGTACCATAGGTCATTTCTGAATTGCTGAACACGAACTTCCTCTGCAAGGTTTTTATTTGTAGCCGTAATTATTCTCACATCAACTGTTCGTGTTGCTGTATCTCCAACCCGCCGGTACGTTTTTGTCTCAACAAACTTCAACAGTTTTTGTTGAAATGTTAAATCAATATGTCCGATTTCATCCAGAAAGAGAGTTCCGCCCTGTGCGATTTCAACCAATCCTTCCTTATTTGTGTCTGCTCCTGTAAATGAACCTTTAATATGCCCGAATAATTCAGACTCTATCAATGTACTATGAAGAACACCACAATCAACCATAACGAACGGATGTTCTTTTCTTCGGCTTTGTGTATGAATATAATGTGCAAGTACTTCCTTTCCGGTTCCTGATTCTCCTTCTATGTGAATTAGATAATCGTCATCTGCAAACCGTTTCGCTTTTTCAAGAAGTGCGAGCCACGGTTCACTATTACCGACAACAGCATCAAAGAGACAAGCCTTATCAAGAGAGCGTTGCATTAGAAAAGTAGAGGTACGAAGAGATTTCTGTCGAAGACATTTCTCAATAACAATTTCCAATTCATCGAACGATGTAGGCTTCGTTAAGTAATCGGAAGCGCCAAGTTTGATAGCAGAGACAGCGATACGAATATCTTTCACACCAGTGAGCATAATGACTTCAGTCCATGGTGAATGTTCTTTTATATGTTGCAATACCTCTAATCCATCCACACGTGGCATCTCGACATCAAGTATCACAATATCGAAATGGTTACTGTTCACTAAGTTAATAGCATCGGCTCCATCAACCGCTACCGAAACAGAGTATCCCAGGTACCGGATACCCTCTCCCAGCAGTTTCCTGATTTCTGCTTCATCATCAACTATAAGTACATGATATATTTTTTTATCAATCATAATTTCTACACGATTTTCTTTAACTACTAATTATTCGTTATCTCCTATCAAGGATTTCTCTAATGCGAGTAACAATTTCAAGAACATCATATGGCTTTTGTACAAAATCATCTGCACCTGCCTCGATCATTTGAGCGCGCACTTTTGTATCAAGATACCCGCTTGCAAGAATTATCTTCACATCCGAACGAATGCCTTTAATTTGCTGAAATGCCTCGAAACCACCAAGTTTTGGTAATCCCATATCTGTGAGCACTAACTTAATTTCTTCATTACGTTCAGCAAATATCTGAACGGCTTCTTCTCCATCGAATGCAGGAATAATTTTATAACCGTATCCCTCTAAAATATTTGACATTAATTCAAGAAGTGGAACTTCATCTTCTACCAAAAGAAGTGTTTCGTTTCCACCTTTCGCTACAGTTTCAACTTGAGAGGCAAGTACATCATCGCCAGGAAGATGTTCAGGCAAAGGTAGAAAGATATTGAATGTCGTTCCTTTGTTAAGTTCAGTTTCAACATTAATAAATCCTTTGTGATTTTCGATGATTCCAAAAACCACAGATAATCCGAGTCCTGTTCCCTGTCCACGTTCCTTCGTTGTGAAGAATGGGTCAAAAATTCGATGTTTTGTTTTCTCATCAATACCTGTTCCCGTGTCAGCCACGGAAATTTTCAGATACCGTTCGCCCGTCGCTTCAGGAAATAGTTCTTGTACAATTTCCGATGAAGTAATTTCTGTCGCAATAGTTAGACTACCTCCCAATGGCATGGCATCGCGTGCATTCAAACAAAGATTTAAGAGAACTTGATATATCTGGTTATTGTCAGCTGCAATTGAAACATCTTTCTGTTTGATATCACTTTGAAAAGTAATTGTTTTCGGAAATGTTTCATGAAGCAACTTTGATAATTCATCGATTATCGGGTCAACTGTTATAATACTAAAAAATGATTCTGTCTTTCGAGCCAATGTCAGTAATTGCTGAACAACACGAGCACCTCTTCGTACTGTCTTTTCAATTATTTCAATGTTATGGAGTAATGGTGTCGGCAGATTTTCAGAAAGTTTAATCGAACCTGTGTAGGCATTAATAATTGCCAAAATATTATTGAAATCGTGGGCGACACCTCCAGCAAGAATTCCGATACTTTCCATTTTTTGAATGTAACGGATTTCCTCTTCCATCTTTTTTCGCTCTGTTATATCACGTGCGATACCAAGTATTCCAATGATTTGGTTGTTCTGGCGTCGGGGAGTTGTGGTTATTTCGCTGACAAAATAATCATCGTTTTTTGTTTTAATTCTGAGTTCATATGCCGGATGAGGTTTTTCGCTGACTGTTTCCTGAAACAATCTGTTCGCTAATGGCAAATCTTCCTGATGAAGTATGGTGTTGAATGACTTACCAAGCCACTCCGAACATTTCCAACCGGTGATTTTCTCAAAAGCGGGATTGAGAGAAGTAAATATGCCTTGAAGCGAAACAGTAAAAATTGCATCCGTAGCACTTTCAAACAAACTTCTGAATTTCTCCTCGGAATCCCTCAATGATTCGACAGCATTTTTTCTCTCTGTAACATCACGATAGTTCGAAACGATTGCCTGAATGTTCGGGTCAAATAAAAAATTTGTGGCGATAGCCTCAATCCATCGCCAGGTTCCATTAACATGAGAAACACGAAAGGTTGACGAAGCAGATTGATGGGGCTGTTCAAGGAGTTCCTGATAAATTCGTTTCAAATCTTGAAGGTCATCCGGATTAATCTTTTCAAAAATTGATTTCCCGATTCGGGATTCAGCCGTAAAGCCTAACACTTGAAATATCGCAGGGCTTTCGTACAATATCCTTCCTTGTTTATCCAGCATGACAACGACATCGGAACTATTTTCAATGAGGGTCCTGAATCGTCGTTCGTTCGTCCGTAATAAATCTTCCGTCTTTTTTTGTTCGATTGCTTTCGCTACTTGAGTCGAAACGTACTCCAACATTTGTCGCTCTGTCTCGCCATAGGTTTTGGGATCAGAATAATGTTGAACCGTCATTATGCCAATTGTTTTCTTCCCGATGATTAACGGTACACCAAGCCAAATCGGGGATAAAGAACCGATGCTCTCAATTTCGCCCAACTGCACTAAGTTTTCATGGTCTTCAAGTGTTGATAGGTGTGATTTGCCGGTTCGTAAAACATATTCAGTTAAACCTCGTCCTGCTTGTTGTGGTTGTGGCGGTTCATCTTCTTCATCTACATAATATGGGAAACTAACAGTATTTGTCTCATCATCATATAATGCAATGTAAAAATTCTTTGCATACATAACCTCGGCTACAATTGAGTGAACCGCCTTGAATAATTCTTTTAAGTCAGGAGCTCCTTCAGCCGCCTGTGCGATACGATACACTGCACTTTGCAATTGCTCAGCACGCTTTCGTTCAGTAATATCGAATGCTGTTCCTAATACAGCCTGTAGCCCTTGATAATTAATAACAGCCGCCGTGAAATCAATCCATCGTTCAACACCATTTTTCGAGAGAATTTTGAATTCGTATCGGGGAGGAATTTTTTCGCCACGTTGCCGCGCTAAACCTCGCTGCCGAATGAGTTCTTTGAAATCCGGATGAACGACATCCCAAAAATTCATACCGAGTAATTCTTCCATTGAATAACCCAGCAAGCGCTCTGCCGCCGGATTCGCGTAGACATATTTCTCGTTTTGGTAAATGATGATTGCTGATTCAACTGTTTCCGTGAGGACTCTGAATCGTTGCTCACTTTCTTTAATTAATTTTTCTGATTTTTTCCTTTCTTCAATGTTATTCGATACTCCTATTAAAGCAATCGGAACACCCTTTTCGTCCCGAATAATAGAAGTCGAAAGAAAACTTGTAAATAGGGTTCCATCTTTTTTAGAATTAATCACCTCTCCCTGCCATCCCCCTTTCAGTGTCATTTCATATATTTCCTGAACATGTCCGCTCCCATTTCCTGAATAATGGAATTGACCGATATCGTGACCTAATAATTCTTCTTCAGAAAATTCGTATGTCTTGGTAAATGCTTTATTGACAAAGATAATTTTATTATCCATATCTGTAATGCAAACGCACTCACTGATGCTTCGTAACGCGTGACCGAGTTTCATCAAAGAGTTTTCCGCTGATTTTCGCTCGGTTATGTCACGTTGTGTTCCCCATGCACGCTTCAAATAGCCATTCTCAACAATACCAACCAGATTATTAAGAAAATATTTTATGTTTCCATTCCGGTCGTATTCTATCGTTTCCATATCCTCCAATTTGTAATTTGATTCAATTAATTTTCGAAGCATTACGATATTTTGTTCCTCTTCCGGAACAAGTGTTTCTGCTAATCGCTTCCCAATGAAATCTTCAATGTTATCAAACCCATACATTTTAGCCATCGCTTCATTACACTCAGCAAGATAGCCGTGTTTGTAAAACATTTGTATCTGCTCGTTGACCGGTAATGTGACGGGAACCGGTTCTTCGATTTCATATCGCCAGATTGCTTCTGTGCTGTGAAGAATGAACATTCTATATCGTTCTTCATTTTCGCGTAATGCAATTTCCGCCTGCTTTCTTTTTGAAGTTTCATAGGCAATAGAAACTAACTCAGCTATCGATGTAGCAAATTCCTGTTCTTCTAATGTCCATTTCCTGGCAGGACCGATATGTTCATGGCAAACGATACCAATTACTTTTCCGTGTAAGTGAATTGGCGTATCCATCATAGAAGTGATTCCATGAGGGATGAGATACGAATCAGTAAATTCACTTGTCAGTGAATTTGTTCGAGCATCATCTGCCACAACAGCATACAAAGTTTCCAATGCATTGAAATATGTTGGATAATTTTTTGAATGGAGTTTTACCCCCTTCATTGATTTCGCGAATGTAAGACTGACAAATGCCTCACATTGAATTTCTCTCCTGTCTTGAGAGAACGACCAAATACTGACTTGTTCTACTCCCAGTGTCTGCGCATCGCGTACAATTATTGTATTTAATGCTGTTTCAAGTGAATCGTACTCTTTTTTTGCAAGTTCGGTAAGAACACGTTGATTTCTTAGAATAAGTTCCGTTCGCTCACGTTTTAACTCTTCTTCTCTTTTAATTTGGGTAATGTTTTTAACAAAAACAGAAACACCGGCTACAATCTTTTGCTCATTAACAATTGGATTGAAAGAAATATTCAATTCAAGTCTATCTTCGCCATTCAAATAACTTCGATTTACAGAAAATCTCTCATTGTTGAACGAACGTGAATACATTTCCTCCCAGAACATTTTTTCTTCTGTTTGAGTTGAATCTCTGAAATTCAAACCCTCTTTTAATTCTATGTTGAATATCTTACGGAAAATATTCTTCGCTTGTGAATTGTACGTAACTATTGAATAATCATTATCAATTGACCAAATTGCATCATCAGTATTTTCTAACAGGGCGAGTAAGTTCAGTTCATGTTCCTGAATTGCCATGACAGCAAGTTTTCGTTCAAGTGCGAACGAAATTTGTGTTGCAGCATATTTTGCCAGTTCAAGTTCATGTTTGCCAAATAATTTTTCATTTGTATAATCATAGAGTGCTAAAACGCCAACGACAGTTTGTTGGACAACTAATGGAATCCCAACCCAAACTTTCATCGGAAATGTGTCGTCAATAAGCCTTCCTTGATTGATAAAAGTTAGAAAATCGTCTTGTGTACATACATACGTCGTCGCATCATGAAGAACGATCTCCTCTAAATATTTCCCGGAAGTTCTACTAAGAAATTCTTTTGACCTTTCATCAAAAGAAAACGGGAAGGTTATTTGATTTTGTTTTGGTGTATGAAAGGCAATGTAATAGTTCTTAATGTGAAGAGAACTCTTTAGCAGTTCAAAAATTGAAGTATAGAGTTGTTGCAGTTGCTGAGAAGTATTTACTACATTCGAAATATCCAACATTGCCTGATGCAATTTTTCTTTTTGCAATAATTCAGTAATGTTAATATTCTCAGAAGAATGATTTGGAGTAGAACGAGATTTCATGAAAAAGAAGATTAGTCTTTAGTTGAATTTAACATGCCATTAATTTTTGAAGCAATCATATCAATGGCTACTGCATTTTCACCGCCACGCGGGATAATAACATCTGCCCAATGTTTGCTCGGTTCCACAAATTCAAGATGCATTGGTTTGACATTCTTAATATACTGTTGCATGACCGATTCAATTGTTCTTCCCCGTTCGATTAAATCACGGCGTAAACGGCGTAATAACCGTTCATCAGCATCGGTATCAACATAAATTTTAATATCCATTAAATCACGAAGTTCTTTCTCAACAAAAATCAAAATCCCTTCTACGATAATGATAGGTCGAGGGTGAATAATCGTCACTTCAGTCAACCGTTTACTTGTGGTAAAATCGTAAAGAGGTTGTTCAATACTATTCCAGCCCTTCAACGTTTTTAGTTGTTGTATGAGTAAACTTGTTTCGAGCGAATCAGGATGGTCGAAATTTATTTCATGGAGGGATTTATCTTTGAACGATGAAATATCTTTATAATAAAAATCATGTTTCAAGACTGCGACTTCAGTCAGTTCGAATCGCTCAAGAATTTTATGAGTAACTGTTGTTTTTCCAGAGCCACTACCTCCTGCGATGCCAATGATTAAAGGATGTACATTCATGGCTCCAATATAAATGAAACTCGCTGTAGTTGCAAGATTCAATTGCTTTGCTGATGCACATTTCTTACATTGCAACTCAATTTTATGTTGACTCCAATTGAATCCTTGCTTCTTATAGCGCTAATTCTTTATGCACTTGAATTTGTATTTCTTCAAATCGGATTATGGAAAGCAAATAATGCCGGAACGGTTATAAACTATGAACCAATCGTTACCGTTATTGTCGCAGCAAGAAATGAAGAAGACAATATCGGTGAGTGTGTAGAGTCGCTGTTCCAATTGAATTACCCAAATAAGAAACTCGAAATTATTGTAATAAGTGACCACTCATCGGATAATACATTTCAAATAGTAAATCAATTTTCTAAGACTCATCCAAACCTTATTTGTTTAGAGGCAAAACCTGAAAGAGGAAATCTAAGAGGAAAAACAAACGCAATTACCCAGGCAATAGAAGTTTCCAAAGGTGAAATCTTGATGTTCACGGATGCGGATTGTACGGTTTCTCCTGAATGGATTCGTCAAACAGTAAAATATTTTGATGATAAAACAGGCATTGTCGGAGGATTTACAACTCTCAAGGCAACGAAGGCATTTGAAGGAATTCAAGCATTGGATTGGCTTATTCTATTTTCTACATCCTCCGGTACAGCAGGCTGGAAGATTCCACTAACTGCAATTGGAAATAATATTTCTGTGAGGAAAGAGGCTTATGAACAATCGGGCGGGTATTATTCAATTCCATTTAGTGTTACTGAGGATTATGCACTTGTTCGAAGTATTCTTAGCAAAACAAAATATAAACTGAAGTTTCCTTTACTCTCAAGTGCAACCATTTCAAGCAAAGCATGTTCATCTGTAAAGCAATTATTCAGACAAAAGCAACGATGGGCTATTGGCGGTTTGGATATGATTCCTCATGGTATCATAATATTTTCTCTGACGTGGACATTAAGTTTTGCACTTCTCGTCGGGCTATTCACAGCTAATTCGATACTTATTAGTCAAATAGTTCTTTTAAAACTCTTAATTGACTTTATATATTTGTTCAATTTGTTGAAGAAATTAAATAAATATTCTTTATTAAAGTACATATTATTTTTTGAGTTGTATTTTACATTGTATGTCGTGTTTATTCCGTTTGTTGCTTTGTTTAGCAAGAAAGTTATTTGGAAAGAGCGAAGTTTATAAAAAAAATGCCCTTCTAAGAAGGGCATTTTTTTTGTTAGATTCTTGAACGCATACGCGAACTCAGTATTCCTAATCTCTTGAGTTTATATCTCAAAGTTTGTTCAGTCAATCCAAGAAAACTTGCTGCTCGGGATTGATTAAAACCAAATCTCTTAAGAGAACGCTCAATGATACCTTTTTCAATTATATCCAAAGAATTTTCAAGTAAAAATTCCTGACCGGTATCAATATTTGTAATCATCTTAATTACCTCGGTTTTTTCGTCAACAAGTTCCGGAGGTAACATGAAACGACCACCCGAAGAGAATAACACTGACTTATCGACCACTGCTTTCAATTCACGGATATTTTCCTTCCACGGCTGACGAACTAAAATATCAATTGCATTTATATCAATAATTAATTCGCTTATCCCTAATTCTTTAGACAACTCATTTGCAAAGTGTTTAACAAGCAAAGGGATATCTTCCGGACGTTCGCGTAGTGCCGGGACTCTAATGGTTTCATAGCTTCTGATTTTCCTATACAAATCTTCATATAACTTGTGCTTGTCGTAAAGAATATCAATATCTTCTTTAGCGGTAATAATTACTCGGATTTCTACCTCTTTTTCTTCAATACTACCCAACCTACTTGTTTGGCGTTGTTCTAAAAAATTCAAAATTCTCATTTGATTTCTAAAACTTGCCTCTTCAATTTCTTCGATAAGTACAGTCCCTCCGTTCCCCAATTCGAAAATCCCTTTTTTGGTGACTCCTCCATAACTCTTACCGTAACGCTCATAACCAAAGAGAATTTCCTCTAACTCACTATCGTCCACAACGGATAAATTCACAGAAGAAAACTGAGTTCCTTCAGAACCAGCTTTTGAAATAGCGTGGATATTCTTAGCAATAGTTCCTTTTCCTACACCGGATTCACCTACTATTAGTAGATCGTTAGATTCCTTAGAGACTTTAGCTATTTGCCTAAGAATAGCATCACTGGCTTTACTTTTTACAATCATCTGATATGGTAATTTTTCACTATTCATATTAACCTTCCTTGTTTTTTAATTTGTATGATTTTTATTAACACTTTGTTCAAATAGTCTGCCTTGAACAGGTTTGTTGACAAAAAATTTTTTCATGATGAAATCATCAACTGAATCACGCCACCGACTAATTCCACTTGGATTAGAAGATAATTCGCTCTCGTAAAATGCGCCCTGTGGAGAAACAACAAATTTTAGTCTCAAGGCAAAAAGTATTACAAGTAATAACAAGATAATATTTGAGATATATTGTCCGACAGTAAAAAACTCTGTCAGAGAATTCCATTCTACACTCTTCATATATCCCCAATAATGTAAAATGTCGGTCGAGGTGAAAAGTAATAGTGCAAAAACAATTTTATCCATGTATGCACCTTGTGGAGGTTCTTTTTTATATTGATAACCAAAAAAGAGAATGATGAATCCAATTATCATTATTTCAATATTGATGATATTGGAATATAGCGGATAAATTAAAAGTGTCCGATAATTTTCACCTTCTAAATATGGTAACAACTCCTCAATTTTGGCAAGATTCTCACTTGGATATAAATCTCCAATGGGTTTGTCGTAATTCCATGATTTTAGGTTTACTTGATTCGATAGCTCTTCAGATGTATAATAATTCCCAACCTTATCAACATAGTTTGCTAATGTTTTCCATTGTTGAATTTCTTCCGTTTTATACAAATAATGCGGGTCACTCAAAATCGGAGTAAAATAAAAACCGAAAAATAATACACAAATAGATAACGCTACAAAATATTTTTGACTAACTCGAAAATTTGCCAGTACCACGTCAATGACAAGGTAAACAACGGATAATGCTAAGGCAAAGATGTAAAAGGCAGTGTAATATTGAAAATAGTAATGGTCAGCAAATTTATAATCCGTGAAAAAAGATTTTCCAATAAATAAATGAAGGAATGCTAGAATTGAAAAAGAAAAGAAAATTAAAAAATTAAGAAAAATGAACTTTGTACTTTTTCCCGGAGTCTTTTCATATAAAAAGTAGCATATAATCATGAGCAGAGATAATGAAAGAAGATTTATTAGACCAGAAAATTGAATTTCTTTATGTTCAAAGAAAAATAATCCAGTATAAAAAAAGGCTACTATGCCAAGCCAAATGTAAATTATTTTTGGAAATATTTTCATAAACTAACCATTATTGTAATTATTTGGTATTATGTATCGTAGTTATTTGCTTATCTAAATAAAATGAGTGAGTCTTATCACAAATTTGTTTCGTATAAAAATACTTCTGCATCATATATTTTTATTGATAATTAGATAATGAAAGATTATTTTTGACTTAGTCAAATAGTTTTTAATTATTAACAAATATATAAAGGTTTACCAATGTTACACAATTCTCAAAATGCAAAAAAATTCCGCTCAATTATCATTACCATACTTCTTGTTTTTGCTGTAAATTTTGCTCTTTCTTTTACTGGGATTACAAGTCGTAAAGCAGGTATTCCTACGTTACCAGATTCACCCAGACCTAAGGCTGGAATCCCGACATTACCGGATTCACCCAGACCTAAGGCTGGAATCCCGACATTACCTGATTCACCGAGACCGTAAAAATAATCACATAAAATTCCTAAAGTCAAAGAAATTTGATTACCTATTCCTAAAAACTTTATACAATATGTAGATTTTTTTTTAGAAAGTCAATAATTAAATAAAATTTATTTTGTTAATACGATTGTTTTTGAAAAAATAATTATTATATTTGACAAAATAATTATTATTAATCATTATTCATTTAGGTGATATTATGAAAATTCGACTGTTCTTCATTATTGCTGCTCTCGCTCTCTATGTTGTATCTGCAACTGCAGGCGGCGGTACATGTGATAAATCAAAGGCAAAAAATGACTCTAAGAATTGTAGCGTTGAGATGGCTAAGTCCAAGCAATGTGATGATTCGAAGATGAAAGCATCTAATCAAATGGATTGCTGCAAGAAGGAATTGAAAAATTCAAAAGCCAGTAATTCAAAAAAAGATGCAAAGAATGAAGTTGTAAAATTAGCAAAAGATTCGAAGTAATTTTTAATACTTTTCGTTTTTGCCGTTCCACTTGGGACGGCTTTTTTTTTTAGGTAATTCAGAAGCTTATGAAACTATATATTTTTATCTTCCTTACATTTATCTTGCTGAGTTGCAAGGACAATAATTCAAAACAAACTTCACAACTCACCGAAGTGAGTATTCAAGTACCGACTGTTGTTTGTGAAATGTGTGAAGAAACTATCAAGAAAACTGTTTTCGGATTAGAGGGTGTAAAAAGTGTGGAAGTAGATTTGGAAAAAAAAATTACTCATGTAAAATTCAACTCCGCACAAACAAATCTTGAGACAATAGAAATGGCTATATCGAATTCGGGCTATGACGCGAATAACAGAAAACGTAATCCTGAAATTTACGCTTCTTTGCCGGATTGTTGTAAAAAAGATTAACTACTATACTTGACTTTTCAGTCGAGTTTCCTGAGACCGACGAACTATTGTTATTATAAAACCAACAAGTAGGGTTATTGTTCCAACCCAAACTAAATTAATTAAAGGTTTTATACTTGCTTCAACAACAAGTGTTTCTAATTTCACTGATTGTGAATTTCCATTAGGTAAAACAAAACTTAATTCCACTCTTGATTTTGTTGGGTCTTCACGATTCGGTTGAAGTTTATTTATTTTCAATTCGATATCCGCAAACGTGGACTTTACAGGAATATAATTTACTTGTCCCCCATCATTTTTCATGAGAGGCATTAGTTGTTCAACTTTTTCACCTGAGCGAATTTCCAACATTGCGCCTATTGAAAATCCTCCCCCCTCTAACATCTTTGTCTTATCCATATTACTAAAATCATAGTCAATAAATTTAACTTGAATTCCTTGTAAATTCTTTGTTTCACCCTTCAATAAACTGATTGTTGACTCCTGCTTTCCATCAGATTCTTCCAATGACATCGGTGCAATGTAAAAATCTTTTGTGTACATGTTTTTTACATCCGGATGACGTAAAACATTTTGTGTATAATTACTGTAATGCATCACTGGCATCACAGTAAACTTCTCCTTGCCATGTTCGACGTCAACCATAAAACCATATCGTTCCGCATCAACATTTTTCATTCCTACATACGTCAATTGATAATCACTGAAAACTTGCAATGGCTTTCCTCGTTCAAGTGAAACGGTTTCCATTCTATCGAATCCTTCGCTCGAGACAAATCCAAGAAAAAGAAAAGCAAGTCCGATATGCGACAATGCGCCGCCTGAATATTTAGGGTCGCCTTTGAAAATTTGAAATCCAATAATCAGATTAACAAATAATGCAAAGCCGGCTGTGAATAGAAATAATAGCACTTGTATTTCAGTTACGCCTATGAGAACCATTACCACCGTAAACAATACAGATAATATCAAAGGAAGAATTAATCCTTGGATTATTTTATTCTTGTTAGAATTTTTCCACCATAACAGTTGCCCGAATCCGGCAAGAAAGGAGACTGCTATTCCAATCGGTAGTGTAGTTTTTACATAGAACGAAGTATCAACTGCTGATGATTTCCCTTGTAAAATTTGTGTAATAATTGGCGCTGATGTCCCAATCACAATAAACAATGCTGAGAGACAAATAGCATACGCTCCAAGAAATAATGCAAACTCGCGTGAATATATACTGTGTTCGATTTTTACATTCGGCATCTCTTTCATTCTGCTTAACAACAGATAGAACCCGGTACCACCGAATAAAAATATTACGCTGAGAAGTAACCAATACGCATACATTCCCGGGTCAACAAAAGAATGAACGGATGTCTCTCCCAACACGCCACTGCGAGTGAGAAACGTGCTGTATAAAACAAGCATGTAAGCAAGTATGCTCAAGACAAAATTCGTTTTCACAAATGCGCCCGAACGTGCTTGAGACATCATTGTATGAATCAATCCTATACAAACAAGCCAGGGAATTAGTGATGAGTTTTCAACAGGGTCCCAGCCCCAATATCCACCCCATCCAAGTGTTTCATAAGCCCAATAGCCGCCGAGAATTATTCCTGTTCCTAACGCTGTTGCCGCAAAAACAGACCACGGTTTTGCAATTCGCACCCAACCCTGATAATCACGTTTCAACAATCCTGCAATTGCAAAAACAAATGGAATCGCCATTGCTGTAAATCCCGAGAATAAAATTTGTGGATGAATGACCATCCAATAATTTTGAAGTAGTGGATTAAGACTTCTTCCTTCCTGTGGAATTTGAGCCCAAATTCCTTTCACTTCATCAAGCCATAAAAAATTTGTTACTGTCGGTGGTATTGGTCCGGTTTGAATAATTTCTTTTGGAAATGCTTCCCAAATATTTTCAAATGGGTTTTTTACAATCAACATCAATAAAAGAAAAGCCAATATCCAATTCCAAACGAACATGACTGATGATTCATAGTTTCGTCTTGAGGCGTACCCCATCAACACAACACCGATAATTGCTGTGTACAAAGCCCAAAGTGAAAAACTCCCCTCCTGTCCCGCGTAGAAGGTCGAAATTAATAGTGGCGTTGGTAAGTCAGTTGAACTGTAATTCCAAACGTAGGTGTATTGGAATTGATGAGTGAGGATAAGATAAATCAGAAACGAGCAAAAGCCCATGACTGAAATTACCGCCGCATGATAGGAATATCGGGCAACATTGAGATTTACAATATCACCACGTTTATGATTGAGGTAATATGAAACACCTGAAATGAGCGAACTAATGAATGCAAAAAGAACAAGCGCTTGACCAAGCATAAACATCTGATATTGATGAAAAAATAAAAATCAGACAGCGTCTGATTTTATAAAAGGTTACAACAAGAAGAATAATCTAAAGCGATTTTTTTATTGCTTCAGTATCACCTTCATACTTTGAAGGACATTTAGTTAAAATCTCTGAAGCGTGGAAGCAATCATTTTCATATTTGCCTTTTGCCACAACACTCGTCGCTAATTCAAAATTATTCGGTTTGGCTCCATCGAAAATAACTCGTAATACTTCGCCGTTGTCATCTTTCATATAGAAAGTAAACTTACCGGAGTTCGCATCGAAGTCGCTTTCCATTTCACGAACCCATTCACCCTTGACTTGAATTTTTTTATTTGATGAAATTGCCGTCTGAAAATCTCCATACTCGATATTACTTTCCATAAACGAGATAGAGCCGAAAACAATTGCCGCCAAAATAAGGAGACTTCCAAGAATAACTTTAATTTTCATAGAACGATATTATTGATTGATTTGATTTTCTAATTGTTTGATTTTCTTTTCGAGTTTAACAACATACCCGAAAATACCGACCCAACAAATAAGAACGATACCTAAAACTACATATAATGAATTTTGTGATAAAAACTCAGACATTTATTCTCCGTGAGTTTGTAATTTTGATTCTAAACGAAGTGAACGGACTTTTAAGTTCCATAGCCAAACATAGAACGCTGTAAATCCCGCCAACGAACTGAGGAAGATAACCAACATTGTTCCGTTCATGTCAATCTTTCCCCTATTGTTCACAATCGGGTCGGGATGGAGACTTGCAACAAGTCTGGGCATGATAAAAATAAAAAAAGGAACCGTTACGCCTGCAATAATTGAATAAACAGCTGATAGAGTTGCTCGTTTCTCCTCTGTCTCCAATGCAGAACGAAGTGCGAAATATGCCCCATAGACTAAAAGCAAAATAAATATTGATGTTTCACGCGGGTCCCAGTTCCAGAACGAACCCCAACTAAACTTCGCCCAGAGCGAACCGGTTGTTGTCGCCAGAACACAAAACAATAATCCCAAGCCAGCCGATGCTACCGATTTTGAATCATCATCAAGATTTCTCTTTGCGAGATATTTGATTCCATAAACCATCGCAACCATGAATGCAACCACAGTCACCCATGCCATCGGGACATGGAAGAACAGGATTCGGGCTTTATCTTCTAAACCGGGAATAATCGGAAATTCATACCACGATTGAGGATTTTGAACCATGGGAAATACTAAGGCGACAGTAAAAACAACTGTCAACCAGATGCCAAGAAAGAACTTTAATGCTGTCACTTTAGTGCTATTGCTGTGATAACTGCATGAACGGAACCAAGATAAGAAAATTCCGGTTCCTCAACAAAGAACGCTCTCAACGTGTACTGACATTGATTTCATCAAGTAAGTAGGCTTTGTCATGCTTTCTGCCCAAAATTATTCAGTTGGCAAAAATAGTTTCATCATCCCCTTTTTGAAAAGTACGTCGTCCAAGTGTCCCATTGCAGATTTATCCGATGTTATCAAGTGCATGTGAAGAAATGTATCGTGGTGTGTAAAGATTGCTTTGTGTTCAGTCGAGAAGAAACCAATGATTTCTGACTGTTCGTTTCTTAATTGATAGTCCTTTTGTCCCTGATGTGCATCTTCCGGTGAACTTACCTTTGAACCCTTTGGTAAATTAACAACATGAATGGTTGCCGATTCAATTGTTCCTGTTAACCTGAATGTAAAAGGTCGCTTTGCAGTTTTGGTAATTTGGTTTAAAAATGTTTCCAACTGCGGCATCGTCCGAATACTTTCGGGGATATTTTGTTCTTTCCATTTCTCAACATTTGCATAGACAAAAAACGGGGCTTTGACTTTAAAGGTTTCCTCAACCTTCATAGTTGTGTCGGTAAGAACGGTTGATTTGTATGATTTACCATCAACAATAAGAATTTCTCCAGTGAGATATTCAACCGGTCCGACTCCATAGAGATGTTGTTTGTTTGAAATTGTATCAAGGTTAATTGTTCCGAAGAGTTCCCCCTTCCACATAACGTTTTTCATCGCGCCAACGACATGAACGGTGTTGCCATGTTGTTGAGCGAACGAAGTGAAATTCATCAATAATGAAATTGAGAGGATAAGGAGTTTTATGAAATTGTTAATTGTAGTTTTCTTGTTAATCATTCTGTTCTCAATAAATTAATTCATTGTTCCATTTCTTCTCAATTTTTACTTTAGTAAACCCATTAGAGAGTGTGGTAAAAAAATCTGAATTAAGAGTAATTTTGGTGGAATTAATTATTTAGCAGTGTTGAATTTTTTGAAAAAAACAAAACTGCGAGAATCAACATCATATACCTGACAGAATACTGTGGTATCGTGGCCTTTGAACACATCAGTATATGTAATTACTCCATAAACGAATAACCATCCTTTTTTCTGCAGAATTTTTTTACGTCTTTCTGGGCTCAAAAAACTAAAGTCATTGCAAACAATTTGAGAAGGACGAGACGGTGGTATAATAGCCTTACTTTTAAATGAAACATTGTCTTCTCCATCTAAAGGTAATCGCGTAATCTCGAAAACAGAATCATAAAACATTCCCACAACTAGGTCAAGATCGATAGCAGGTGTTTTTCCATAATTATCTATCCAAACACTTCCCTCACTCATGCTATCAATATTATAACTATCTGGAATGATTTTTTGAAAGATAACCCAAGGTCTATGATCGAGTTTCATACTACTATCTGCAAGCGCTATTGTTTTTTCTGCAAAAAGAATAGAAAAATTAACTTGCTTTATTGTATAGAAAACAAGAATGAGTGTTCCAACAGCAATGGCTATGTTACAAAAAGCTGTAATATTTCCTAGGTATTGTCTTTTAGACAATTTCTTTTCAGAGCTAGAACTTCTCTTTTTATCATAATTTAAGTCGTTGCTAATAAATTTCTTACTTTTACTTTTTGGTTTTTCCTTATCCATTTCGATGATCAATTACTTTTTTGTTGCAAGAGCAAGTTGGAAAAGATGAAAGATTGCCTGTAAATATATACCATTCATTTTTTCAATCAAACAAAAAATTGCTCGTTACAGATGGAGCACACATGTCAGGTGGAGTCTATCTCACGAACCACTACTTCTCCTCCACCAAACACGAAATCGGAAAATGGTCGCTGAAACCATTCTCGTTAAATCCGCTTTCGCTTGGGCGAGAGAATTTGATTGGAGCGCCGTTTTTTGTTCGCATGTTGAGGTCATCAAATATCTCAACACGGGCGGAACTATCAACATACGTGATGTAAGAATCCGTCGTCAGAGCATTGCGGTGAAACAGAAATTGGTCTAACACATTCGGCTCGTTCTCGAAGAAGAACGTTCCTTGCCGTTGTCCTGCAATCTCCCACATCGCATTGAACAAATATGGATTAGTATTTCTCTTGCTCGATACTTTCGATTTGTTTTTCAAACTCAACGCATATTCACGAAGAGAACGGTCGTGCGGTTCGTCATTAAAATCTCCCATGACAATTATCGGTATTGTCGGAGTTGTTTTCTCCGGAATCCTTTCAATCCAATAACTTAATGTTTCAGCGGCGATAATTCTGAATGGCTCAGATTCATATTGTCCTGCGCTTCTTGATGGCCAATGGTTTCCAAGCAAAATAAATGATTTGTTTGTCCCTTTGATTTTCAATTCAATTTGTAAGATATCCCGAGTTGCAGACCGTTTGATAACTTCATACGAAAACAGTTTGCCAACCTGTGAATATTTTTCGGAATCATACAGAAACGCTATATCAATTCCACGTTGGTCTTTGGTCTCTTTGTGGGCGACTTTATATTTTCGTTTTAATTTCTTTGTCAGCAGTTGCAACGCATTTTCATTTTCAACTTCACAGACTCCGAGAATATCGGGTCCTGTTCCGTTATTCATTTTTGAAATGACTTTGGAAAGGTTGGTCAATTTCTTATCAAGAACCTCCTTTGTCCATCCTTTCAATTCGCCTGCAAGTTCTTTTGCAAGCCACTCAGGACGCAATGCTGAGTTTTCAACATCAAAAAGATTTTCGAGATTCCACCATGCAATGAAGTGCTGTTTCATAACTCATCCAAAATTGTAAATGAATGTTTTATACCGGGTGGCGGTTCAACTGCCGACCTGACATTGGTCAGGAGTAGAACTCCTTCCCAGTTTAGTTTTGTTGATTATAAGAAAAAGGAATTGACGGAACAAAGTCGCTCATTTTTTCTTTCTCCTTTAGTTTCTTACATTCACAACCGAATTTTTATAACATCATGGAATTATTGTCACTTATACTCCCTCAACTACCGACGCTCCAAGAAATAATTGTCTGGGGCGGATACATCGGACTGTTTGCCATTATTTTTTCTGAAACAGGATTGCTCATCGGCTTCTTTCTGCCGGGAGATTCGCTTCTCGTTACTGCCGGACTTTTCGCCGCGCAAGGTTCGCTCGATATTGTTTGGCTGAATGTTCTTCTTATTATCGCCGCAATAACAGGAGATGCAACCGGCTATTGGATTGGTTTGAAAGCCGGTCATAAACTTTACAGCCGGGAACAATCCCGTTGGTTCAGGAAAGACCATCTTCTCAAGACAAGAGAGTTCTATGAGAAGTATGGCGGAATAACAATCGTGCTTGCCCGTTTCATGCCATTTGCAAGAACATTCGCTCCGGTAGTTGCAGGAATTGCTGAAATGAAATACCGTCGCTTTGCAATGTTTAATATCTTTGGCGGCATCGGGTGGATTACAAGCATGACACTTACCGGATATTTTCTTGGGCGATTTATTCCCGGCATCGAAAGCAAAATTGAATACGTTATCGCTGTTGTTATCTTCCTTTCGATTCTGCCGTTGATAATCAAATATGTTCAACATAAATTAAAACCCACAACTGACATTAATTAGTGATTGGTGATTGGTGAGTAGTGATTTCGGATTTACGATTGAAGATTGAAACATTGATTCGAAACAATTTACTCAGAAGTTTAGATTTCCTACAACCTAAAACCTATCACCTAAAACCTTAAGCAACTGACAACGAAACAATGAACTACAAACCAACACTAACACAATGGATTTTCATCGGCATGGGTGTGGGATTGCTTTGGGGTTGGTTGTTCCCTGATGTTGCTGTTGACCTCAAACCGCTGAGTACAATTTTCCTCCGGTTGATTAAATCAATTATCGCTCCTCTTATTTTCTCAACTCTTGTTGTTGGCATCGCCGGACATGGAAACCTCAAGCAGGTTGGAAGAATGGGAATCAAATCAATTATTTATTTTGAGATTGTAACAACGCTTGCTTTGATTATCGGATTGGTTGCAGTGAATTTAACTCAACCCGGCGTTGGTGTAGAATTACAATCAGCAGAAGTGGCGAAGGATTTTGTTGCGAAGAAACAATCCATTTCAGAAATCATCACCCATATTTTCCCTCAAAGTTTTATTCAGGCGGCGGCTGAAGGCGAAGTTCTGCAAATCGTTGTCTTCACACTCATCTTCAGTTTTGCTCTCGCACTTGTCCCGATTGAGAAACGACAAGTAATAATTACTTTTTGTGAATCGCTTGCTGAGACGATGTTCAAGTTCACAAACATCGTAATGAAGTACGCTCCGATTGGTGTTGGTGCGGCAATCGCCGTAACAGTCGGTCACAAAGGATTAGGCGTGCTTTGGAACCTTGGTTTGATGATTCTGACAATGTACGGGGCATTGATTGTGTTTATTGTTTTCGTACTTGGAGGTGTGATGCTTTTCTTCAAGATTCCACTCAAACAATTTTACCGTGCGGTGAAAGAACCGGCGCTCATTGCCTTCTCAACTACAAGTTCAGAAGCCGCGCTACCAAAAGCAATGCTCGCAATGGAAGCAATGGGAGTTCCAAGACGAATTGTTTCGTTTGTTATACCGACCGGTTACAGTTTCAATCTCGATGGCTCGACGTTGTATCTTTCCCTTGCATCAATCTTCGTGGCACAGGCGGCAGGAATTGATTTATCAATTGAGCAACAATTACTGATGATGCTGACACTGATGCTGACGACAAAAGGAGTAGCCGGAGTTCCCCGCGCTTCGCTTGTTATACTTGCAGGAACATGCGCATCGTTCAATCTTCCGCTCGAAGGTGTTGCTGTCATTCTCGGGGTTGATGAAATCATGGACATGGGAAGAACGATGGTGAATGTTGTCGGCAATTGTTTAGCAAGCGTTGTTGTGGCGAAATGGGAAGGTGAATATAAACCGACCAACAGTTGACACTATTTTAGTTTCAATCCAAAAAGTGTTGGCACCCAAATCTTCCGATATTGAAACATAATATTATTTTTCCGTTGTATCTTTCTTGAAAATGAAGTATCTTATGACCGAATGAAAGTTCAACTTAAAAATATCATCATCTGTCTCCTTCTTGGAGTGTATGTACTTACGACTTCAATCAGTCGTATTGAAGTATTTAAGATTGCGCTTTGTTCTCCAAAAACCATCAACAAAGAAAGTTCAAGTTCAAAACCACTGAAGATTGAACAGAAACTCTGGTGGAATCTTCGTCGACATACCACCCATTCAGTCAAGGCTGAACTTCCATCAGCCGAAATTACTTTAACAACGGAAATCCCAACTCGTGAGTGTATTTCATTCGTTCTACCGAGTTTCGAGTGCAATTATCTCACCGAATATCACTTCTCAGATTCCTCCCCCCGCTCGCCTCCTTTATCATAGTCATTCTCATTTTTTAATTCGTCTGTCCGGGCAACTCCGGTAAACAACTGTTGCCTGGTACAGTTGTATTTCATTTTATTCAATGAAAGAGATTGAACTATGTCGAACAATAATCCACAACCCGAAGATGGAAAATTTCCACTTGAATTAAAGATTCTTCTTGCAACCATTGCTTTTGGAGTACTATTCATCGTCCTCCGAGTTATGGAAATATTTTAAGAGCATTCTTATGAAAACATCAGCGTTAGTAACCATGCTGACAGCGTGGACTGTCATACTGTTTTTTGTAACTCGTTTTTTTATCAAAGTTTTACGCACACCACAAAAGAAAGATGAGCAAGATGAAATTCAAAATGAATGACGCGGTAAATCTATTTTCTTTTCAGCAATCGCAGAAGAACAAGAGCAAACTCTTGGTCTTGTGGTTTCTCCTTGCAATTGTATGCCTGTTTATTAATTATCTATCCGGTCCGACAATTCAATTCCCAATACTCTTTGTTTTGCCCGTGATACTTTCATCATGGTTCAATGGAAAATATTGGGGATTCTTCTTCGCCATTGCATTACCGCTTACCCAATTTTATTTCAATGTACGTTGGGAAGTGGGATGGGATTTAGCCAATGTCGCGGTCAATTCAGTTATAAGAATTCTCGTAATGATGATGACGGCGTATCTGACGGATATTGCAACAAAGAAAGAGCGACTCGAAACACATGTGCAACACTTAGAAGGATTGCTTCCGATTTGCAGTTCCTGCAAAAAGATTCGGGATGAATCGAACGAATGGCAACCATTGGAAAAATATATTTCAGAACGTAGTAATGCAGATTTCACGCATGGAGTGTGTCCTGAGTGTATGGAAAAATTGTATTCACAATATCTTGTAAAAAAACGATAGCCAATAAAGAAACTCAAATTTTGACCACCCGATAATGCGAATCACAAGACTATTCAAAGAATTTTTTGAAAGTGAAAAATCCGCCGGACTAATTCTGATATTTTGTACCGGAGTTTCCCTCTTTCTTTCAAATTCAACAATTCAATCTTATTATTTCGCAATTTGGGACTATGAATTTGCCGGTCATACTTTTCTCCATTGGATAAATGATGGATTGATGACAGTTTTCTTCCTGCTGATTGGTTTGGAATTGGAAAGAGAAATTTATGATGGGGAGTTATCAGACATCAAAAATGCTCTCCTGCCTATCTCCGGGGCTATTGGCGGGATGATTGTTCCTGCAAGTATCTATTTGTTATTTAATTTCGGAACATCAACACAATCAGGCATTGCAATTCCGATGGCAACTGATATTGCTTTTGCATTGGGAATTTTATCGCTCTTAGGAAATCGGGTTCCTCTATCCCTGAAAGTTTTCCTGACTGCACTTGCCGTCATAGATGATTTAGGCGCTGTTATTGTTATCGCCCTTTTTTATACGAAAACTTTAGTATGGACTAACTTATTTATTGCTCTCGGAATATTTTTACTGTTGTTAGTTTTTAACCGAATGAAAGTTCATTCGTTGATTCCTTATGTACTGGGAGGAATCGTCATGTGGTATTTCATGCTTCACTCCGGCGTTCATGCAACAATCAGTGGCGTGTTGCTGGCGTTTGCAATTCCTTTTGGCGACGGGAAGGATAAATCTCCATCTTTCATTTTACAACATACTTTGCATAAACCTGTTGCATATTTTATTCTCCCGCTCTTTGCTTGCGCGAATACAGCCATAGCGCTTTCTTTGCATACATTTCAGGATAGTTTCGTACAACCGTTTGCACTCGGAATATTTTTCGGATTAGTTGTTGGTAAAAGCGTAGGCATCATGGTATTTAGTTACTTCTCTGTGTTTATTGGACTGTGTAAACTCCCATCGGATATCAACTGGAAACAATTATCCGGCGTAGGATTTCTTGGGGGAATTGGGTTTACCATGTCAATATTTATCACTTTACTTGCATTTGATGAAAGTGATATTATCAACAATTCTAAAATTATGATTCTTCTTGCATCGCTTATTGCTGGTACTGTAGGGTACTTCTGGTTGAAACAATCACTGGAAAATAATCAAACAATAAATTCTAACAACATTAATTGAAGGAAGACAATCGTGGAAATAACCTCGTTAGACAAAAAAATATCTGTGCGGCTTTTACGCGTTTCTGATTACCAACAAGTTGTCAGTTTACAATTGAAATGCTTCCCTGCTATGAAACCTTGGACGATAGAACAACTACAAAGTCAGTTGGAGATTTTTCCTCAAGGTCAAATATGTGTCGAGTATGAAGGAAAAATCGTTGCCTCGTCGAGCAGTCTCATTTTAGATTTTAACATGTACGATGAATGGCATAGTTGGCGAGAAATCTCCGACCAAGGATTTATTCGTAACCACAATCCCGAAGGAGACACGCTGTACGGAATCGAAATCATGGTTGACCCTGAATACCGAGGAATGAAACTTGCCCGTCGTTTATATGATACAAGGAAAAAACTTGCAAGTGAACGGAATCTTATGCGTATTGTTCTTGGTGGCAGAATTCCCGGATATTCAAAACATGCAGACAAAATGACTGCACGTGAATATGTTGATAAGGTTATTTCAAAAGATCTGGTTGACCCTGTTCTAACCACCCAAATCTCAAACGGATTTGTTTTGAAGCGCCTTATAAATGCTTATATGGAATCTGATAAGGAATCTATGGGCTACGCGACATTACTTGAGTGGCCCAACCTCGATTATGAACCTGACCCGCATCAAAAGTTTATTCGGTCAAAGTCAGTGCGTATATGTGCCGTTCAATATCAAATGAGAGAAATAAAAAGCTTCAGGGAATTTGCCCGTCAGTGTGAATATTTCGTTGATGTTGCCTCAGATTACAAATCCGATTTTATTCTCTTCCCTGAAATCTTTACCATGCAACTCCTTTCTTGTATTGAGCCAATGCGTCCGGGACTTGCAGTGAGAAAACTTTCAGAATTTACACCGGAGTACCTTGACCTCTTTTCAAATCTTGCAATTAAATATGATATAAATATTATCGGAGGTTCACACTTCACTTTTGAGGAAGAAAAACTTTACAACGTTTCATATCTATTCAAAAGGAACGGTGGAATTGGAAAGCAGTATAAATTACACATCACTCCGAACGAACGACAATGGTGGGGCGTGCAACCTGGGAACAAAATAGAGGTGTTCGAAACTGATAGAGGAAAAATTTCTATCCAAATCTGCTATGACATTGAGTTTCCGGAAATCAGCAGAATCGCAGTTGAAAAAGGGGCTCAAATAATTTTTGTCCCATTTTGTACGGACGAGCGCTACGCTTATCTCAGGGTTCGTTACTGCGCACAAGCACGTTGTGTAGAAAACCATGTGTATGTTGCAATGGCGGGAACTGTAGGAAATTTACCCTCGATTGACAATTTTGATATTCAGTACGCTCAATCAGGAATTTATACTCCATCAGACATTCCTTTCACTCGGGATGCGATTGCATCGGAATGTACGCCGAACATCGAAACTGTCATCATTGATGATGTTGACCTCGAATTACTCAAACGGCATCGGCAGACCGGCAGTGTTTTAAATTGGTTAGACCGAAGAAAAGATTTGTATGAAGTGAGGTTAAACGAAAATAATTCTTGACAAACCACTTTTTTTTCCTTATACTCAATGAGTTCTTTTTCAACCAATATCATTGAGTAACTATGTCAACACATAAAGAACGGTGGGGTTCACGAGTCGGGCTGGTGCTTGCGATGGCAGGCAATGCAGTCGGGCTTGGAAACTTTTTGAGATTCCCTGCACAGGCTGTTGCTAACGGCGGCGGCGCGTTTATTATTCCGTACCTCGTTTCATTTTTGTTAATGGGAATACCCCTCCTCTGGATTGAATGGGCGATTGGTCGGCATGGCGGAAAGTATGGACACCACTCCACTCCGGGAATGATTGCAGTTCTTGGAAAATCAAGTTGGTGGAAATACGTCGGCGTGTTCGGCATCTTTACTAATCTTACCGTAGCCGCGTATTATTGTTATCTTGAATCGTGGACACTTTCCTACGCCTATCACTCGGTCGTCGGTAGTTTCTCAGGAAAAACTCCTGAGCAAATAGCGGGATTTTTTAACGAGTATGTCGGGACAACGAATGGCGGATTGTTTAACTTTCCTCCCGAAGCGCTCTTCTTCTTTGTTATTACCTTAGGACTCAATCTTTGGATACTTTCCCGCGGTTTGGCAAAAGGAGTTGAGATTGCGAGCAAGATCGGAATGCCGATACTTATTTTATTTGGAATTTTTCTCGCGATTCGTGCGCTCACGCTTGATGCCGGTGACCAAAACGCAGTGAACGATGCAACCGTCGGTTTGAACTTTCTCTGGGAACCACAATTCGATTCGCTCTCGAATCCGAAAGTGTGGCTTGCCGCCGCAGGACAAATTTTCTTCACCCTCTCTGTCGGTATGGGTTCGATACATTGTTATGCCGCGTACTTGAGAGAAAGAGATGACATCGCTTTGAACGCCGCTTCTGCCGGATGGATGAATGAGTTCGTCGAAGTTCTTCTCGGCGGTTCAATTGTCATCCCGATTTCCGTCGCATATTTCGGATTGGAATGGATTCAAACTCCCGGTAATGTCGGGTTGATGATGGGCTTCAGAACAATGCCTGTGTTGTTCCAAAACTGGGGACCAATCTTTGCCGCCCTTGCCGGTCTCGCATGGTTCGGACTTCTCTTCTTTGCAGGAATTACAAGTTCACTTGCAATGGGACAACCTGTTATGGCATTCTTGCAAGATGAATTCAAAATGAAACGAGAGAAATCTGCAATCTATTTTGGCATCGTTACGTTTATCCTTGCTCTCTGGTGCATCATCTTCTTCGGTGCAGGTGCATTTGGTGAGTTCGATGATTGGTCGGGAACGTTTGCGCTCGTCGTCTTTGCCCTGCTTGAATCAATCGCCTTTGCATGGATTTTCGGCATTGACAAGGGTTGGGAGGAAATCAATCGTGGTGCAGACATTAAAATCCCGAACTTCTTTAAATTTGTCATCAAATACATTACACCTTCATTTTTACTTGTTGTATTTCTTGGTTCATTGATTAGTCCTGCCGGTGGTGACTGGTCAGGCGCGTTCAGTAAATTATTCAGCGGTCAAGGCTGGGCATTCGATGGTGGAAGTATCATCGGAAAAATACTCCACATTGGAATTGAAGACACCCGTTGGTTTGTTGATGGCTCTCCGACAAACACATTCATCATAGATGCAACGAGAATTCTGCTCATGGTTACGTTTATCGGAATTGCATGGGCTATCAAAGTTGCATGGCAAAAACGAGAGAAACATTCATAAGGAGAAAACATTATGTCAGCATCTGCACTTGTTACCATGATTGGCGCGTGGACAATCATCGCCTATTACACAATTAAATTTTTTGTGAAGGTGTTAAATATTCCTCAGGAGAAGGATGGGGGTAAGTAAAATATTCTTGATGAGTGCGCCCAATGTCGAAATATGAGAAAGTCCTCGAACAGGTACTTCGTGGACACTCGGACAGTAACGTGTCATTCTCAGAGCTTTGCCACTTACTCCAAGTACTTGGTTTCACTCTAAGAACAAAGGGTAGTCATCATTTTTTCACAAAAACTTGGTATTGAAGAAATATTAAACTTGCAACCTAAAGGCTTTCATGCCAAGCCGTATCAGGTTAAACAAGTTAGAACTGTAATTGTAAAGTATAAATTGGGTATGACATTATGAACAAGTATGAAGTGATTATTTATTGGAGTCAGTGCGATAACGCCTTTATCGCTGAGGTTCCTGAATTACCAGGTTGCGCATCTGATGGTGCAACCTACCAAGAAGCTTTAGAAAATGTTGAAGTAATTATCCATGAGTGGATTGAAACTGCCAAAGAATTAGGAAGGCCGATTCCGGAACCAAAGGGTCGTTTGGTTTTCGCTTAAATATTTTTCCACGTATCTCTTCCCTTCCTCATGAATATTGTATTCTTATCATACTTCTATGATAAGGATGTAGAGAATGAAACGAGTTTACTCACTCGCTACAACTCAACTACTGAATGGTGCAAAGCCGTTCTCAAAGCCGGAGCAAACAGCGTTTCGGTCGTTCAACGTTTCCATAAAAATTCTCATCTCATTCACGAGGGAATTCATTATTATTTTGTTTCTGATGGCTTAGGAAACCTTACTACTCCTCTCGATTCATTTCAAAATATACACGATGTTGTTGTTCAACTAAAGCCCGATGTAGTTCACCATAACGGCTGGGCTTATCCGCTAATTCATCTCAGACCGAGATTGTCGAAAGAAACTGCAATCGTTTGGCAACATCACGGCGGAGGAATGCCGCAATGGTATTCTCGTCCGTTCTATCAAACCGGATTCGATGTCGTTGACTCCTTCCTCTTCACTTCTCTTGAAATTTCCCACTCATGGAAAAAGAAGAAAATCATTAGCAAGCATAAAGAAGTTCATGAAGTGATTGAAAGTTCATCATCGTTCCACCCACAAGGAAAACAACTATCACGAACTCAGTTAGGGTTGAGAGGTGAAGAAATATTTCTTTGGGTTGGGAGATTGGATGCAAACAAAGATCCGCTCACGGTCATCAAAGGATTTCATAAGGCATTACTTCATCTCCGTGATGCCCATTTGTATATGATTTTTCATGAGGGAAATTTGTTGAATGAAGTTCGACAGATTATTGCAGCACTCGGACTGACTGAACGAATTCATCTACTTGGTAAACAGCCGCATGAACTTCTTGAACAATATTACAGCGCGGCTGATTATTTTCTCCTTGGAAGCCATCATGAAGGAAGCGGCTTTGCATTGTTGGAATCACTCGCTTGTGGAGTCGTTCCAATTGTAACTGATATTCCCTCGTTCAGAAAAATCACCAACAACGGAGAAATCGGGAAGTTATGGAGTGTTGGAGTTGTTGAATCCTGTGCTCAGGCAATTGTAGAAGCGTCAAAGAAAAAACGAACAAGAGAAGATGTTCTCGACTTTTTCGATAGAGTATTAAGTTATCTCGCGCTTGGCAAACAGGCGTTGAATGCATATCAAGCCACGTATGAAAAACGAAATTCAGTGAAAAAGAAAGTTGCAGTCTTTGTCCCCGGCGGAATTGATTCTCCTCAATCCGGGTTGCAAGTCCCCGCTTTGGTTCAACTCCTCAGCGGCTTGTCAGAGCATTACGACATGACAATCTTTTCCTTGATTAGAGTTTCTGAAAACAACATCAGCAAATGCGGAAACGCTGACATTGTTTTTCTCAATGCTCAACCGAGTGATTCTTTCATCAAGAAATTATATTTGTTAATCAAAGCTTTCATCAAACAACACGAGCAGTTTGATTTGATTCATGGACTGTGGGGAACTCCGACCGGACTTGTGGCTGTCATCATCGGAAAATTATTCGGAGTTCCAAGCATCGTAAGTTTCCTGGGTGGAGAAACTGCAAATCTACTTGAGATTTCTTATGGGAACATGCGCTCTCTTTTTTTGCGTTCAGTGATGCTTTGGTTGACAAAGAATGCTGACGCTCTTGTCCTTCTAACGAACTATCAACATCAGCAAATAAATCAACTCAGAATGGATCCAAAAGAAGTACACATCATTCCGCTTGGTGTTGATACAGAACAGTTCGCCGTTCATGAAAAACGAGAGCTTGTACCTCCATTTCATTTTCTCCACGTTGGTACACTCAACAAAGTAAAAGACCATGAAACATTGTTGCGAGCGTTCAAACTTATTTCAGGGAAAGTAGATTGTGAACTTAAATTAGTAGGCGCTGATTACCTGAACGGTGCAGTTCAACAAATGATTCATCAATTAAGATTGGATGAGAAAGTTACATACTTCGGTGTTGTAGAATATGAAAAAATGATTGACTATTACCGATGGGCTGATGTCCTCCTCCATACTTCTCGCCATGAAGCGCAAGGGATGATTATCGTTGAAGCCGCCGCGTGCAACGTCGTCGTATGTGGAACTAACGTCGGCTTGCTTTCTGACTTTTCACCTGAAAAAGCTGTAGCTGTGAATGTAGGTGATTATCAATCGTTGGCAAATGAAGTACTCAAACTTCTTAATGACAAAGGACGAATCGAGAAACTAAGAAACTCCGCTCACGATTGGGCAACCGAACATGATATACGCTGGAGTGTCAACCAAGTGAAAGCGTTGTACGACAAATTCTTGTATATTGAACACGAACAGAAATGAAAAATTCTTTTCGCTCATACGTTATCATAACGCTTATCGTTCTTTCAGTGTTGTTTGGATTTCAAGTTGCAACATACAAATCCGCTTCACTCTTTCGTGATGATGTTATCTTATCCGATTCATTGCTGAACGAACTGAGAGCGCTTGCAACCACTGCTCTTCAACACAAAGATGCGCCAATTGCCGCGCTTATTCTTTACAAAGGTAAGATTATCGGCCGAGGTTACAACACAGTTCTTCGTGACATAAATGTCGGCGGTCATGCAGAAATCAATGCTCTTTCAGATGCACTACATACATTTTCAAGAACAGAGTTCGCTTTACTTGAGAAAGATTCTTTGTTCCTTATTTCCACGTACGAACCATGTTTGATGTGTCAAGGAGCCATCTTAGAGTACAACATCAAGCACGTTCAATTCTTAAAAGAAAAATCCATTCTTCATTGGTTGAAAGAAGATTATCGCTCGTATCGCTATCAATGGAGACGAGTTCAGGTTTCACCGAATGAACTACAAGACTCTCTTTTCCGATTACATCCCGATTACAAAGAATAACATTGTTGAACTACAAAGCATATCTCAACACACTCGGTAACCGTTGTTGGACATTACCGATTGTCATTCTGTATGTAACCGAAGGATGCAATCTCAAATGTCAAATGTGTTCATACCGTAAACCGTTACCAAATGAACTTTCACTTGATGAAATTCGAAAACTCGCCGACGAGTTATTCGGTTTTGGGTTGAGGCACATTGCTTTCTCAGGCGGTGAACCGTTATTGCGGAAGGACTTTCCAGAAATCTGTCAGCTATTTTCGCGGGAGAAAGTAAAGCAAACACTTCTCACCAACGGATTGCTGTTATCAAAACGGTATATAGAAATCCAATCGTATTTCCATGAGATAATTGTCTCACTCGATGGTGCAACCTCTGAAGTTCAAACTTCAATACGAGGTGTTGATTCATTTGAGACGATTCTTCAAGGAGTAGAGAAGGTTGTTTCTGCAAGTAAGCGTCCACTAATTTCATTTCGTATTGTCATACAAAAATCAAACTTCCGGCAAATGCCGATGATGATTGAACTTGCCCGGTCGTTGAAGATAGATAGGATTTCCTTTCTTGCCGTTGATGTTCGTTCGGTTGCGTATGGCAGATTGGAAACAGGACAGACAGTTTCAGAAAGTTCAGTGAATTTGAATCACGAAGAATGTATTGAATTTGCAGAAATAGTCAAGCAACTTTCTGTTGATTATCGAAATGAATTTCAAAACGGATTTATCAGTGAATCATCTGAGAAACTCAATCATATTGCACAATATTTTCGCGCGTTGCTTGGCGAAGCGGATTTCCCTAGAAATCATTGTAACGCTCCGAACGTTTCGGCTGTTATTACTTCAACAGGTGATATCCTCCCCTGTTACTTCCTTCCGAAGTTTGGTAATATTAGAGAAGAAATAATCCGTTCGATAGTGAACTCTGAATCCATTTGCCAAACAAGAAAGAAGGTTAAAGAGTATTCACTCAAACAATGTCAGCAGTGTGTTTGCACCCTGCAAGTTCCCGCTATGAATGCGTTCATGGATAGATTTTAATAACACTTCGTGCCTCTGTGGTTGAATCTTAACCGCAAAGACGCAGACTACGCAAAGAAGAATTCAAGTTGGTTTTTCATTTCAATTTTTGCATACTCAGAACATCAACATATAAATTCATCCATGAAGAAAACAATTGTTCTTTATAATCCCCAAGCACCGTACTACACAATGCCATTGCAGTTCCTTGCATTGGCATCGGTAATTGACCGGGAGAAGTACGATGTAAAAATCGTTGATGCACGAATTGAAAAGAGTACGCGACACGCGCATGAAAAAGTAAAAGAACTTTTGAACGATGCGTTCTGTCTCGGAATTTCTGTCATCACCGGAACACCAATAAAAGATGCAGTAGAGGTTTCCAAACTTGCAAAATCAGTTTCACCGAACATTCCAATCGTTTGGGGCGGATGGCATCCTTCTATTTTGCCGGAACAATGTATGCGAGATGGTTACGCCGACTATTGCATTTTCGGTCAGGGTGAAATAACATTTCTTGAACTGCTTGAAGCGATTGAATCCAACTCCGGGTTTGAAAAGATTCTCGGATTAGCGTATCTCAACAAGGGTGAATTCATGGAAAACGCCGAGCGGAAATTTATTGACATAAACAACTTTCCGACGTACGATTATAGTCTTATTCCAACCGAAACATATTTCAAACTAAAAAGAATCAGGCAGATTGATTTTTACTCATCGCAAGGCTGCCCGTATCGCTGCGCGTTTTGTGCTGACCCGTTTGTCTATAATCGTCGCTGGTCAGGTCTCAAAGGCTCGCGCATGTTGAATGATGTGTTTGATATTGTTCAAAAATATTCTGTTGATGATGTCTTGTTTCAGGATGAAAACTTCTTTGCCAATCGAAATCGTGTCTTGGAGTTTAGTCAGGGAATCAATCAAAAGAACATGCACTTTACTTGGGCTGTAACTTCGCGAGCAGACCAATTGGCTCCGCTCGAAGATGATTTCCTTCGTGAAGTTGCGCAAGCAGGACTGCGTCGTGTTACCATCGGAACAGAATCCGGCTCTCAGGAAATGCTTGATTTTATGAAGAAAGATACGCTTGCAGAAGAAGCAGTCATCTCTGCAGAAAAGCTTAGCCGCCACAATATCGGTGCGACGTTTAATTTCATTGTCGGTTTTCCTGAGGAAGAATTCCGTTACACACTGAAGACCCTCGAAACCATCAAATCAATTAAGAAAGTAAATCAAAATTTTGAGTTTGGTATTTTCTTCTTCACGCCTTATCCCGGCACCGAATTATTCAATTACATTGTGAAGAAAGGATTTCACGTTCCGCAGACGCTTGCCGAGTGGAGTGATATTGATTTCATTCTTTATTCCGGTTACTGGGTGAGTAAGTCTGAGCAAGATTATGTCGAACGGTTTAAGTTTTATACAAAACTCGCGACCGAGCAACGATATTCAAAGGGATTCATCCGACCATTTCAGAAACTTGCAGGCTTACGAATCAAAAATGATTCATACGGTTTTCCAATCGAACAACGGATGATTAACTTTGTGCGTCATAGAATTCTTCATCATGAAAACTGGTGAAAACGCCTTTAGGCTTTTCATTCTCCCTTCATTTTCCTATATTGGCGAGCCATGAAAAAGCAACGGTTATCATCCACATATAAAAAACTTATAGACGCATCAGCGAAAGCGAAGAAGAATTCTTATTCTCCTTACTCCCGCTTTCGCGTTGGCGCGGCGTTGTTGACATCAACCGGAGAAATCATTCTTGGTTGTAATGTCGAAAACAGTTCGTACGGATTGACAAACTGCGCAGAACGAACTGTGCTTTTCAAAGCAATCTCTGATGGGAAACGAAAATTCAAAGCGATTGCTCTTTCAACAGACGCAGATGAATTTATCCCTCCGTGTGGCGCATGTCGTCAGGTGATTATGGAACTCGCCGGCGACATTGATATTATCATGACAAATAAAAAAGGCAATGTTCAAACAAAGAAAACATCTGAACTTCTGCCGATGGCATTCAAACCTGAAATGTTACAGAAAGATTGACAATGGAAATTGGAACTCCACACAGCACACCAAGCGGCACCGGCTGGATTGAGGTCGTTACCGGTTGTATGTACAGCGGCAAAACAGAAGAATTAATTCGCCGACTTCGCAGGGCGCAAATTGCTAAGCAAAACGTTATCATCTTCAAACCGAAAATTGACAAACGGTACAGCAAAAGTAATATCGTCTCTCATAACACGCAATCACTCCCTTCAATCGTCGTTACAAAACCGTCTGAGATTTTTGAAAAGGCACTCTTCTCGCAAGTGATTGGCATAGATGAAGCACAATTCTTTTCACTTGATTTAGTTGATGTTTGTGAGAAACTTGCGGCGATGGGTAAACGGGTCATCGTTGCCGGACTTGACCAGGATTATCGCGGTAAGCCATTCGAACCAATTCCCCATTTACTCGCAGTTGCTGAGTACATTACAAAGACGCTCGCCATCTGTGTTGTCTGCGGAAATCCTGCCGACCGAACACAGCGTATCACGAAACAACAAAAGCGTGTCCTCGTCGGCGCAAAAGGTGTGTATGAAGCCCGTTGCCGGAAATGCTTCGAGCCCCCGAAAGAATAACAATCTCCAAACCTCTAACCTCCAACCTTTCTCATGAATCCCGAATCAGTAATCAGAGGCATCATAGGTATTGCTGTCATCCTCGGCATCGCGTTTCTTTTTTCTAACAATAAGAAAAAAGTCAATTGGCGACTTGTCGGAATGGGATTGGCGATTCAACTTGTGTTTGCAATTTTCATTATTCTTCATGAGCCACTGAAGAATTTCTTCTTCCCCCTCGGACTTCCCAAAATAGTAATTGATTGGCTTGGTGGAGCGATTGTCAGCCTTCTTAACTTCACCATCGAAGGGGCGAAGTTTGTCTTTGGAAATCTGGCAATCAATTCCGGTCCAGGTAGCCTTGGATTTTTCTTTGCGTTTCAGGTCCTTCCGACAATCATCTTTGTCTCTTCTTTAACGTCAGTCCTTTATTATCTAGGAATCCTCCAACGAGTTGTTCAGGGAATGGCGTGGGTAATGGCTCGGTTGATGGGAACAAGCGGCGCAGAATCGCTTTCGAATACTGCAAACATTTTTGTCGGACAAACCGAAGCGCCATTGCTTATTAAACCATATATCGGTACGATGACAAAATCCGAACTCCTGACGATTATGGTGGGCGGTATGGCGACGATTGCAGGAGGTGTGATGGCGGCATACATTCAGATGCTCGGTCAATCCTTCGCGGATGCCCAACATCTTGATTTGCAAACGGCTCAATTAAAATTTGCAGTTCAACTTCTTGCCGCAAGCGTAATGGCGGCTCCTGCTTCATTAGCTATTTCGAAGATTCTTTATCCTGAAACTGAAGAATCAATGACAAAAGGAACAGTCAAACTGAAAGTTGAGAAACAAGCATCAAATGTTATCGAAGCGGCGGCAGGCGGCGCGTCGGATGGACTTCAACTTTCACTCAATGTTGGTGGAATGTTGATAGCGTTCATCGCTTTCATCACGCTCATTAATTACCTGCTCGAACAATTCGGCGCGGTAACAGGATTGAACACGTATCTCATGGCAGTATATCATAAGCCGCTCACGTTGCAATTCATGTTAGGATATATTTTACAGTTTTTGACCTTTGCTGTCGGTGTGCCTTGGCAGGATGCGCTCAACGTTGGAAGTTTAATCGGCACGAAAGTGGCGCTGAATGAATTTGTCGCCTATCTCGACCTCGCTGCCTTAGTCAAGGAAGGGGCATTAACCGAGAAAGGCGTATTGATGGCAACGTTCGCATTATGTGGATTTGCAAATTTTTCTTCCATTGCAATTCAAATCGGCGGTATCAGTCCATTGGCGCCTGAGCGAAGAAAAGATATTGCCGCGCTCGGTTTGAAAGCAGTTCTCGGCGGTTCTCTTGCGACATTACTGACAGCAACAATTGCGGGAATACTTCTTGGATAAGAATCAACTCAAAGAATCAGGTTCGTTTATTCGTTCACGAACAAAAGCGAAACCCAAAGTCGCAATCGTTCTTGGTTCCGGCTTAGGTGATTTTGCCGATTCGTTATCAAACAAAATCGCAATTGATACTTCTTCAATCCCCCACTACCCTGTTTCCACCGTCGAAGGACATAAAGGCAAGTTAGTATTTGGCAGAATCGGGAAAACAGAACTTCTTGCGTTTCAAGGCAGAGTTCATTTCTATGAGACGGGAACACTCAACACAATCCTCTTCCCCATTCAGGTTGCACGTGCGCTTGGAGTGAAAACGCTCATCGTCACCAATGCGGCTGGAGGCGTGAACAAACAATTCAACCCTGGTGATTTGATGTTGATTACCGACCAAATCAACCTGACGTTTGAAAGTCCGTTACGAGGAAAGACTCCCTCGAAGCAAATCCGTTCTTCTTTTTTGTATGATGTTTTATTGCAGGAAATAATTTACAAGACTGCTCTTCAACATTCTCTTCCGTTGCAACGGGGAGTTTATTGCGGCGTGAAAGGTCCCTCCTACGAAACCGCCGCAGAAATTGAAATGATTCGGAGAATCGGCGCTGATGCTGTGGGAATGTCAACCGTGAACGAAGTCAGTCTCGCTCACGCGCTTGGGATGAAGATAGCCGGAATCTCCTGCATCACGAACTACGCAACCGGAATCAAAGACTTGAAACTCTCCCACGCAGAAGTGACAGAAACCGCGAACTTGGCAAAGAAGAAATTTACGCTTTTGCTGAAATCCATCATTCCATTATTTTAATGTAGCCGCAGACTTTATGTCTGCGTTTTACAAGGAGGTCACGGACCACTCCGTGACCTGAACATTCGTGTCACGGTGTGGACCGTGACACCCAAGTAACAACCATGAAGGTTGCGCCTACGGAGAAATCTAATTTTTGAGACGACCCCATCTAATTAGTTACCCAAGAAAGTAGATGGTCGGTTACGTCTCATTCCATCTGAAGTTTTTGTTCTCCCGAGAGAAATTTTCTCATCACTTCTTTTTGTTGTTCAAATGATTTCCCCTCTAATTCTTTTGCAATTTTTTCTTTTACGCTCCGAAAGAATGCGACCGTATCAAATTCTCTTGGTGGTTGGTTGTTAGTCTTCATATTTTATCATTTCCTTTGGTGAACGAATATCAATGAGAGGAAAGCCATATTTCAAATTCAGGGCATTAAAAAGTCTTATCTTATCTAAGTTCACTATATGTTTAAAATTCCAACTTACGAGAACTTCAATGCGATTCACCGTTGCAATTGCAATGTGGTACGCATCGTTCAGACTGTTCATGCCAAGTATTTTTTCTTCAAGATAATGATTCGATAACTCTTCAGATTCTTTGGTAAACTCCAGCGATACTAAACAATCTGCCGGAATTTTTCTCACGACATCTTTCACACGTTCCGGCGCGGGCATTAATTCGATTGTACTGATTTCCGAAAGGTGAACGAGAAAATCTTTCTTTCCGATTCTCTCAAAAAATCGCTTCGTATCTGCTTCAAATTCTGCATCATAATAACCTCCGATAACAGACGTATCAATGTATATTCGTTGTTTCATCTACAATGAATGTACTTCCCTCCGATGGAAAAACCAAAAGAGAAAGGAATTGAGGTTGGACGAAGAGCGTCTGATATTACATTCATACGTTGATAACCTATGAGGAGAATCGTTTACAAGGAAGTCACCGACAATTCCGTGACCTGAACGTCCGTGTCACGGTGTGGAACGTGACACCCAAGTAAAATAGCTCGGAAATTCAGCTATCTATCAAATATAGGCTATTTTAGACATATTCCACATTAACAAAGGCATCTGTTGCCAATAACAACCTCTTCTGGCGTGGCAACAACAGGGCATGTTAGCACCAACAACCCCTTCCGGCGCGGCAACAACAGTGCTTGTTAGCAGTAACAACACCCTCCGGCGCACCAACAACAAGGCTTGTTAGCACCAACGACCCCTTCCGGCGCACCAACAACAAGGCTTGTTAGCACCAACAATCCCTTCCGGCGCACCAACAACAAGGCTTGTTAGCACCAACAATCCCTTCCGGCGCACCAACAACAAGGCTTGTTAGCACCAACGACCCCTTCCGGCGCACCAACAACAAGGCTTGTTAGCATCAACAACCCCTTCCGGCATGAGGCAAAGATGGCTGTCTTGCCCAATTTTCGCTTCTGGTATACAGGCGTGCGTACTTGCCAATCCAATGCTCTGAGCTACTTTATGATCAGTCACTACCAATTAATCCTGTCCGGAGGTCACAAACCACTCTGTAACCTGAAACATTCGCATCACGGTGTTTACCGTAACATCCAAACATTGAAACAAAAAATCCCGCCTCAATTTCTCGAGACAGGATTTATGGTCAGCTACTTTAATTCACATTCTATTTGAGAAGCATCATCCGCTTCACATCGGTAAACGTCCGGCTCACTCCTTCATCATTTGTTGATTCAACTGTCAGACGATAGGCATAGACACCTGATGGTAAATTACTTCCGTCAAATTGAAATTCATATTCTCCCTCCTCGGTTTCCTGTTTATCAATCAGCGTCGCTACTTCCCTTCCCAGCATATCATACACCTTCAACGTCACCAATCCCAAATCCGCAATCCGAAATCCGAAATTTGTAACCGGGTTGAACGGGTTCGGATAATTCTGGTTCAACGCAAATTTCTCAGGAGTTTCTTCTTCAACGGTAACAACGTTCTCGCGGGATTTAATCACCGGAGGTACATTCGGGTTCACACGTAAGAACGAAACATCCGAAATCGGTCGTGTTCCTTCCAACACCAAACTATCGCCCCACGATGTTGTATCCATTGAACCGCTAAACGCATTTAATATTTTTCCAAGTGTCGTATCGTAGTTGATATATTCAGCGGGCGAACGATGTCGCCAGTACGTCAGAGCCGTATCGATCTTTCTGACAATTTCTTTTAGTTGTAGTCCGCTCAGTGGATTCGTTCCTTCATCATAAATCAATTCGCCCAACCCAGCCGGAGTAACCTGTAACGCACTCGCTTCGATACTGAATTTTAATGCAGTAACATGTGCAAACAATTTATTATTGTACCGGGATGGAGGCATGTTGCGAAGTTGTCCCATCACTTTTGGACCTTTTCCATAGACGGTAAATCCTCTTGCCGGTCCGTAGTGTTCATGCTTATCGTACATCGAACGTTGAAAGTCGGCGCTCTTTGTAAGATTGACCCAGCCATACACTTTTTTACTATCCGGTCGTGCAACGCCAACGAGAATTCCACCCATGCGGGCAAATACATCATCCCGAACATTTGCCATATTAGGCATCGGTAACAAGTTTATTTTTTCGGTCGGACGTAAAAATCCTTTTGTCCACTCGATGATTTGTCCGCCGCTCGTCCACCAATATTTTCCTGCATCCATTGCTTTCGAATTGGTATAACCGGTGACCGTTACCGTTTCGCCGGGGGCTATTGTTGTTCCCCTGAATTCCCAATCCTGCCCTCTCTGGTCGGTATCATAATATATACTGAACGGCGTGTGGACTTCAATTGAACTTACGCTACCATTAAATTCCACGCTCAACCCATCAACCGATTGGCGTGTTCTGTTGACAAAGTGAAATGTAAACTTGGTGTTGACATTTTTCTTTTTCACAGCTTTCTTCACGCCAAGTTCCTGAGGAGTAAATGTTCTCATCATCGTTCCCGAACCGGCTGTAACCGCACCGAAGGTAAATCCGGTTGTATCAATTCCGTTTGTAATGGCAACAGTGTATGTAGCAGTGACCGGAACCGTTGCTGACCAATTAGTTTGCATCTGCAAAGCAATCGTATACGTATCCGCCGCCAGATTTGAGATTGTATAATTTCCGCCAGCCGCAGTTGTAACGGTTTGATTGTTTACCGGATTCGTTCCCGTTACATTGATTGTCCAACCCGACAAGCCGTTTTCCCCGACATCCTTCACGCCGTTTGAATTTGCATCGTTATATGCGTTGCCGCTGACCGACGCTCCAAGAACACTAAATGAATTACTCGTTCCACTCTCCGAACTTCCAGTTGCGGTTGCTGTTATGGTGAATGTTCCGTTATTAGAAATTGCAACGGTGTGCGAAGTCAAAACACCCGCGACAAAGGCGCTTGTCGTACCACTTCCCGCCGACAACGTCCCGGTCGAAGATATATCAGCAGTGCCGGTGAAAGTAGGAATTGTATTTCCGAACGCATCCTTCGCCGTCAAGCGGATATTGAATGAAATATTAGTTCGTTGACTTCCGATGTTGCCTCCCCCCTGTTTTTCAACTAAGAACGTACTGAGCAATCCGGGATTGACCACAAAGGAATTACTGACACCATTCTGAGCGCCGCCTGTTCTCGTGGCAGTAACAGTATATGTACCGACACTTGAAATTGTTATCGAATGTGAAGCAAGAACTCCGGCAGTGAATGCCAATGTTGTTCCGCTCCCGGCAGTAATCGTCCCTGTTGAAGTAACGTTCACCGTTCCCGTAAACCCTGTTGCTACATTTCCAAGTGCGTCGTAGGCGGTGATGGTGATGGCAAATGGAACCCCTGCCGTCTGCGCGCCGATGTTTCCGCCGCCAAACGCTTCAACTACAAAATTGTTCACACTTCCCGCACTTACCGTGAAGGAATTACTTGTTCCAAATTCAACACCTGATGTTTTCGTTGCTGTAATTGTAAATGACCCAGTGTTTGAAATTGTAACACTGTGCGATGAAAGTACGCCGGAAGTGAATGGAGCAGTTGTACCACCACCCATACTTAATGTACCGGTTGATGAAATATCAACTGTTCCCGTGAACGCTGTAACAGTGTTGTTGAATACATCCTTCGCTGTAACTTTGATAGCAAATGTAGTTCCTGCTGTTTGCGTTGAAATACTTCCGCCTGATGATGATTGGACGAGGAAGTGGTCAAGCGTAGCCGCATTAACGACGAACGAATTACTCGTACCCGATTCTGAACTTCCCGTCTTCGTGGCAGTAATTGTAAACGTTCCTGAATTTGTGATGGTAACGCTGTGTGATGATAATACACCGGCAGTAAACGCAACCGTAGTTCCCGAACCGGATGAAAGTGTACCAGTCGAACTGATATCCACCGTTCCGGTGAATGAAGTTACCGTATTATTTCCGGCATCACGAGCAGTAATTTTTATTGCAAAAGACGTCCCTGCTGTTTGTGTTCCGATATTTCCACCTGCAGATGATTCCACAAGAAAATTATTCACCGCTCCGGCGTTAACAGTAAATGAATTACTTGTACCTGTTTCACTTCCAGCCGTATTGGTTGCTGTAATTGTGAATGTACCGGTATTTGAAATGGTAACGCTATGAGATGAAAGCACTCCAGCCGTAAATGAAGCCGTTATTCCACTTCCTGAACTCAATGTCCCGGTTGAACTGATGGTAACAGTTCCTGTAAATGATGTTGCTGTATTTCCAAATTGGTCTCTTGCAGTAATTTTGATACTGAATGGACTTCCTGCTGTTTGGCTTCCGATTGAACCGCCACTCGCAGATTCAACTAAAAAATTATTGACTGAACCAGCCGTAAACGTCACAGTCGCATCATCCGTGATTGCACTTCCATTCAGCGTTCCGGTTATCGTTGCTGTACCCGCTACTGTTGATGAAGTCAATGTCGCTGAAAAGGTTCCGTTGCTATTATCAGTTACCGAACCGAGTGAACCTGATGTAGTTGAAAGAGCAACCGTTTCGCCGCCTGTCGTTAAGTTATTTCCATTGACATCCTTCAACTGAATCGTAATTGTTGATGTGCTTGTTCCGTTTGCTGTAATGGATGTTGGTGATGCTGTTATTGTTGAGGTTGCTGTTGATGCCGCACCGACCGTAAACGTAACCGTCGCATCATCCGTTATTGCACTTCCATTCAACGTTCCCGTTATCGTTGCAGTTCCTGCTACGATTGATGAAGTCAATGTCGCTGTGTAAGTTCCGTTGTTATTATCCGTAACAGAACCGAGTGAACCTGAAGTTGTTGAAAGCGCAACCGTAGCTCCACCTGTTGTTAAATTATTTCCGTTCACATCCTTCAACTGCACGGTAATAGTTGACGTGCTTGTTCCGTTTGCTGTGATGGATGTCGGCGCGGCTGTTATCGTGGAGGTTGCTGTTGATGCCGAACCGACTGTAAATGTTACAGTCGCATCATCTGTAATCGGGTTACTGTTCAGCGTTCCCGTTATCGTTGCAGTTCCTGCTACGATTGATGAAGTCAATGTCGCTGTGTACGTTCCGTTGTTATTATCCGTCACCGAACCAAGTGAACCTGATGTTGTCGAAAGGGCAACTGTCGCTCCACCTGTTGTCAAATTATTTCCATTTACATCCTTCAACTGCACGGTAATAGTTGACGTGCTTGTTCCGTTGGCTGTAATCGAAGTTGGCGATGCAGTTATTGTTGATGTTACCGTTGAAGCAGAACCAACCGTAAACATCACCGTCGCATCATCCGTGATTGCACTTCCATTCAGTGTTCCGGTTATTGTCGCTGTTCCTGTTACTATTGATGAAGTCAATGTCGCTGAATAGGTTCCGTTGCTATTATCAGTTACCGAACCAAGTGAACCTGATGTTGTTGAAAGAGCAACCGTGGCTCCTCCGCTCGTCAAATTATTTCCATTCACATCCTTTAACTGAACTGTAATCG